>NZ_JBEXVL010000010.1:0-207826 GCF_040638805.1 Streptomyces sp. NPDC005925
AACACCGAACGCGCCCAGGCCCTGGCACCATGGCTGACCTTCTACAACACTCAACGCCGACACACCGCGCTCGCAGGCCAACCCCCGATCAGCCGACTGTCACCAACGCCATGACCGAGTACACCTAGGCGCCGCCGACGGCCGGCTGATCCGCCGCACCCCTGTGGCGTCGCGCGGCGACCCGCATACAACCCTCCCCACCTGTCGCGAGTCAGAGACGCCGCGGTGAGGTGAGGGCCTTCGCACAGCCGGGTCACAGGAATGGCATGCGATGCGCGCAACCCTCGAAAAGATCACTTCAGAGGATGTACACGTCATGCCAGTCCGTACCCCCTACCGTCCCCTTCGCGGCATATCCGCCGTCGTCGCCCTGCTCGCGATCGGCTCTGCGGGGTGCTCGGACGTCTCCGACGCCGTCGACAGCGCCAAGGACGGCGCGAAGAAGGTGGCTCGCCAGCGCTCGGTGTTCTCCCTGGACATCGGCGACTGCTACAACCCGAACGGCAAGGCCGAGGGGACGGCGTACGCCGTCGAGATCGTGCCCTGCGACGAGGCGCACGAGGGCCAGGTCGTCGGCGAGCTCGCGATCGACGACGGCAAGGCGTACCCCGGCGACGACGCGATCTCGACGATCGCGGACAACCGCTGCCCCGTCGAGGCGCAGAAGTACGCCCCGGACACCTGGGCGCTCCCCCAGGGCGTCGCCCTCTTCTACTACACCCCGACCAAGGACAGCTGGGCGACGGGCGACCGCGCGGTGAGCTGCACCTACACCGTGGAGAAGGGCACGTTCAGCGGCTCGCTGGACACCGCGAAGTCCCTCAAGCCCGAGCAGGCCACGTACCTCAAGGGTGCGAACGCGGTCTACGAGGCCCTGTGGGCGAACCAGCCCGAGAAGGAGAACGTCGAGGACGACCTGGCCGGCTACAAGGCGTTGGCCAAGGCCGTCGCGGCGGCCCTCGACACCCACGTCGAGGGCCTGAACGGCATCAAGGGCACGGAGGTCGGAAAGCTCCGCTCGACGCTGACGAAGGCGGCCGGGCACTGGAACAGGGCCGCGAACGCCGCCGATCCCGACGCGTTCTACATCGCCTACGATCCGGCGTTCACCGGCATCGACCCGAACAAGTCGACCGCCGCCCGCAGGGAACTGGGCCTGGCCACCACCGTCCCGGCCGAGGACGCCGAGGTCTGGGCGGCGAGCTGACGCTCCGACGGGTGAGCGGTGTGCCGGGTCCGTCCGGGGTCCGGAGCCGGCCCGCTTCCTGTGGTCTGTCCGTGCGGGCGCCGCCGGGGAAAAGACGTGTCCCTCGCGGTGCGCGTCCGGCGGCCGGCTCACGGGCCGAGTTGCCCGGTGCGCGCGGGCGCCCGGTTCTCACGTCGTAGGGCCGCGCGCAGCAGGGCGTGGCGGAAGTGGTATCTGACCCCTTCCTCACGGAGTACACCCGCGGCCTGAGCGGTGGTCATGAACTCGCCGAACCGGAGCGGCAGCCGGTCACGCAGGACATACCAGGCGTGGGCGGCCCGGAAGACCGGCCAGGCGGTGAACAGGCCGGGGCCGACCACGGCAGCCGACGCGACAGCCACGGCCAGGAACACGCCCGGCGGGGTCCGGCCCAGAATCAGCGACCAGGCGATCCAGGTGACCAGCACCGTCGCGACGACGTGGCAGAGGGCGAGCGCGCCCGTGGCCTTGCTGTCGCGGCGCAGCAGTTCGAGGGGCCGGGTGGCGTTCGCCGGGGCGACGTTCGCGTCCAGCGTGTGCACACGGTCCAGCACGGTCCCCGCGGCGAATCCGCCGCAGAGTCCCGCGACGACGGACAGCACCACCCCCTGGCCGAGCAGCGCCCACAGGTCGGGCCAGTGCAGCGGAGCGAACAGCAGGCCCGTGACATGCTGGCCGACCGCGCCCGCCGCGGCCAGGACGGGAAGCAGCCGCACGACCCTGGACAGGACGCTCCTTCCGTTCAGTTCCGAGCGGAAGCCGCCCGGGACGGCTGAGCGGGACCGGTACTCCTCGCGCCGGGTGACCGCGTAGGCCATCGCGAACGCCGCCCCGCACACCGTCCCCCACAGCGCACCCGCCAGCGCCGCGGTCCCCGCCGTCCGCGAGAGCCAGGAGAGGCCCGTCGTCAGCGCGGTGAGCAGCAGGCCGTAGAACAGGGCGAGTTGCCACTGGGCCCGGCGGTAGAGCATCCACCACTGGATGCCGCCGTCACCCGGCTGCTCCGCGAGGAAGCGCAGCAGGCGCAGGGCGCGGCGGGCTGTCCAGCGCCGGCCGGCAGGCAGGCCGTTGTTCAGCGGGTCGAAGACGGCAGGGACCAACGCGGCCAGCAGGTGCCGTTCGATGTCCTGGGCGGCGGGAAACCGCGTCGTGTCCGCCAGTTCCAGGGGGACTGCGGCGCCGCCGCGGTACACCTGGAGGCCGAGCCACTGCATGAGGGGGGTGGTGAAGACTCCCCTGGCCGGGGCTGCCTGCCCGGCGCGCATCGCGTCCAGCAGGGGAAGCCAGGCGGGACGGTTCGGGGTGCGCGAGTCGGCGAGGAAGTCCGCGAAGTGCTGCGGGTCCAACGGGCGCAGGCGTATCGCCACGGAACCCCGTACGGCTCCGGCCCTGGACACCGCTTCGCGGAACTGTTCCTCCCTGGAGGCCAGTGCGACCGACAGGCTCGACCCCAGTGCCTGGTTGAGTGCCCGCAGCAACGCGGGCCGCTCCGGACCGGCCATCTCGTCGAAGCCGTCCAGGAACGGCACGACGGCGCCGTCCCGCACCAGGCCGCGGGTGAGGTCCTGCGCGTCGACCCCGCTCTCCGGACCGACGACGGCCGGGTAGCGCTCCGCGATCTGTGCGATCAGCCACGGATACAGCGGCTGGTGTGCTTCCCACCCGGCCAGCGACAGCACCACCGGCACGGGGCCGCCGGCGTTCTGCCCGCTGGTGGCCGAGACCAGGAGTCGCTCGGCCAGCAGGTGCAGGGCGATGCTCTTGCCGGAGCCTGCCGGGCCGCAGACCACTACCCGGGCGGGCTGGCGTCCCGACCAGAGATGCTGCCGCAGCTGGTCGACGCGGCCGTTGTCCGGCGGGTCGTGGGCCGCTGTCGCACCGCTGTCGGCGAGCTCGGGCGCGGCCTCCCACGGAACGGCGATACAGGCGACCTCGACGCCGCGGTCGCGCAAGTCCTCCTGGAGGCGATCACGCTCGGCTGTCGCAAGGGCGGTCAGCCACTGCTCCCGGGAGGGAGGAGTCTGCGGCGGCTGCGGCCTGGACCGCCGCCACAACGCGTAGAACCCGGGGAGCAGCAGCCCGAGCGAACCGACGAACGTGTCGAAGGGATCGGCCAGGGACGCCGTGGTCCGCCATGTGTGGATGAGGTAACTGCCCACCAGGAGAGCCAGGATGATCGAGGCGATCAGAACAGTCGCGGATGTCTCCCCGCGTAATCGTGCACCGCTGACCATGACTGGCAGTGTGCCGCACGGGGGCGGCCCGCACCTTGCTTATGAGAGGGGACGGTACGCGTCCGACCGTGCGGCCGGCAGCACGGATCCGGAGCCGGCCCCGCGTGACCCGGCTGCCGTGCGACGGTTCGTGCGTCTTCGGGCGCTTCAGTTGTCATGCGACGAAGTCGGCGGGGCTTCGGAGGAGATCGGGTGGGGTTTCGACCAGAAGTCAGAGCGGATGTCGGGATCGGGGATGGGCCCTCCTGCATAATTCGGGCCGACCGTATCGGCCGTCGGCGGCGACACCGGCGACGTGGCCACGCAAGGTGTGGCGACCTCGAAGAAGGCTTGGCCATTGCCGCCGACGAGAAGACGCACACGGAACTGGTCGGGTGTCTCGAAGTATGTCGCGGGGCCCTTGGCGCTCCGGTTGACGCCCAGCCGACGATAGCCCTCTGCCTTCCAATGACGTTCCACCACTCCGAGGAAACTGCCTCTGCGTTCCGGCGAGATCATGGTCATTACGGCGCGGCGTCGTGACACGTCGCAGCTGCCCGTTGTCGTCTCTCCGTGGGTCCAGTGGACGGCGGGTTTGATGGCAGCGAACGTCTTGTCCAGAATTTCGTCGGCACGTTCGGCCGCTTCCTGCATGTTCACCTTCGGCTTCCCTTCATCGGCCGGCTGTGAAGTTCCGCATCCCGCAAGAAACAGAATTCCGGCCAGCGCAACGGCCCTGACGCCCCTCATCGCGGCTGCTCCAAGATAATGTCGTCGGACTTCCCCACCACGATGTGCGCGATATTGTCGGCTGACATCTGATCCTTTGTGGGGGTGAAATATTGAGAATGCGCATCAGTTCCGCCCTGAATTACGGTAGGGCCATCGTCGACCAGGAAACGTGTGGCTTCGAACTCCTTGTTCGCCGGGTCGGTTCCGAACCAGATCTCGCCGGGGTCGGTCTGTTGGTCCTGGGCCATATAGCCTGCCAAGCCGCCCACGGCAGTGCCGACGGCACCGCCGACGACTCCTCCCACAGGGCCGCCCATCCCCAAACCCAAGACCAAGCCTGCCGAGCCTCCTCCGGCAGCTCCAGCACCCATTCCGCTGGCTTCATTGTGATTGGGGAGTTTAGTGACGATGTCGTTGTCCGCAGCACCGACGAAGACATGGTCCTTGCCGACGTTGAGCTCGTCGGCAGTCTTTGCGCCGGTCCCGGGGCTGCCGACAAGGATGATGTCATCGGCTCCTGGGATCCCGCCCTTCTCTTGGGCTGCCAAACCGACGGTGAGAGAACCGTAGGAGTGCCCAATAGCCGTGATGTGCGGGTCCGCGTTCTCATTCGTGGCTGAGATTCCTGCCATGAAGCGGTTGTACGCAGGTGCTCCGGCCTCGGCATCGTCCCTGCGCATGACATCCGTGTTGGCGGCGAGATCCGACGGAGACAACTGAGGCGCGTCATAACCGAGCCAGACTATCGACGCAGTCGAGTTGTGCGGGTCGGCTTCACATCCGGATTTCCATAGGACACAATTGCGCGGCCGTTGCCTTCGTCTCCGATGCCGAGGAGATACATCGGGGGCACACTTCGTTCGTGCAGCTTCCTTTGAATTCCCTTCAGCCCGTCCAGCATCGTCCTCGACTCCTCGTCATCCCGTTCCGAGAGCTTCCCGATGAGGAGCTCCACATTCTCCCGGTTTGCCTCGTCTCGCGCCGCGACTGGAATGCCGTCCAAGTTCCCGATCACGTCAGGGTAGAGCGCCAGGTACTCGTCCCGCTGTTCTTGCGAGAGATGGTCCCACCAACTCTTGCGAGCGGCGGGCGACTTGTCCAAGGGGATGTTGTCCTCGAGGTAATTCGCTGCAGCGCTTCCCACGGCTGCGGTGTCGGCGGCGGTGTCCGCCCAGGTCTTTGTTCCAACCTCCAGCCCGGGAGCTGCCTTGAGCTTCCGTAACGCCTCCTGGTACCGATCGTCGATTTCTTCGGCCTCGCGCAGGGCATGAGCGATGCGGTCCGCGATGTCCTGGGCCTTCGCCAAGTGCGGATTCCCACGGTGAGGGTTAATTTCCTGATTCGTCGCATCCGGTCCGTACAACCCGTTGCTGTCCGGACCATAGATCCCTCTGTTGCTGGGGCCCAGCATGCCGTTGTTGCCCACAATTGTGCCACCGGGAATCTTGTCCCCGGTGAGTTCGTTCTTACCTCCTGCGGGAAAGGTGACGTCACCACTTGCACTAACAGGGAAACCCAGGGCTGCCGCCTCCTCCAGTGCCTCGGTCAAGCGACGTCTCGGGGCGATGATTTCGGACGAGAAACCGTTGAGGGCTCCGCTGATCAGGCCGCATTCGACCTGGGTGTAGTGGAAGTTCGCCGAGAGCTTCTTCAACTGCTTCTGTGCCGCTTCCGCGGCCTCACCCTCGTTGGCCTTCTGCATGGCCGTGGAAATCTGCTTGTCGACCCGCTCTCTGGCCGCATCGGCCATGTCTCTCACCGCGCGGTACCCGTCCGCTGCTTCGGCGTACTCAGACGGCGCTAAGGCCTTCAGGGTCTTGAGGTCCATGCTTTGATCACCGGCCCTTGCCGTCGGTAGAGGAGGCGTCCTCGGAGGCGACCCTCAGCTTGGCGATCTCTGCCTTGATGGCTTCGTCGGTCCCGAGCTGGTCGTTGCCCGTCTTCTCCAGTACGTCGGCGAGCCCGGAGCACAGCTCCCCGATGTCCCTCACCCGACGCTCCCAAGAGTCGTACACGCCCCCCTGAGCCGCTGCGGTCACACACTGGGAGTCCTTGCTGAGACCCGTCTGGCTGTCCTTCAGCTTGATCAGTGCCTTGCTGATGTTGTCCCGCAGGTCGCTGATGCCTTCCCCGGCCTTCGACCACGCCGCCTTGTCCGACCTCAAGTCGCCAGCCGGAGGACCGTAAGCGTCACCGGTGCTGGTGCCGCCCTGGTCAACCGGCATGCGGTTGAGCTGCATGTGAGCGGACTGGCGGCCGACTGCCGCGGCCTTCAGTTGCTCCCATTCCTCCCACGCCATGCGTGGACCCTCCCCGTTCCTCTCAGGCGCCGCCGAGCGGATACTCAACATGCGACGCGTAGTCGCGGTGATCGGACGAACGGTAACGCCCCGTCACTACGTGACCCATCCGTATCGGTCATCACGGCGCTTGAGCATCCGTACTCAGCAGAGACTGCGATTTGATGACCGGACAGTGCGTAGGCCCGGGATCCTGGAGCGCCTGATACATCGTCCGTGCCTCAGCTCCGTCGCGGTGGTGTCGTCGTCCAAGCCAGTCGCCACTATCGAGGCAGTCGTTGACGTGTCCGAGCCTCCAACCGCATGCGTGCCCTGATCGCGGCACTCGGGCAGCCCGTCGGCGTCTTCCTGCTCGTCGTGCCGTTGATGACTACCGCGCGGCGCATCGCCCCGCTGGGGCGTAGCCGAGGCTGCGTGCTACTTCGCCACCTCGTACGCGCTCGTGCGGGACTCCGGCAGGTCCGCTCGGGGCGACGGACTGACCCGGCAGCGTGCGGCGCCGGTCCGTGCCGGCCCCGCACGCCCCCACGCCCCGGCCGTCACCCCTACGGCAGCACCCGGTACAACGCCCCCAGCGTCGCCCCCCACGCATGCCCCGGAGGGGTGCCGTAGCCCACCACCAGGGCGTCCAGCCGTTCCGCGCGAGCGGACTCGTGGCGGTAGGTGGACAGGCCGTGCAGGGCCAGGTGCTGCCAGGTCGCCGACTGGACCACCGGTTTCTCCGTGCCGGGCGGGAGGCGGAGTACCGCGTGCAGGCCCGCCGCGATGCCGGTGACCGTGACGTCGGGGGCGTGGGCCGCCAGGCCCTCGATCAGGGTGTCCCGGCGGCGCCGGTAGCGCAGGCGGGAGGCGCGTACGTGGCGGTCGTAGGCGCCCGACGTGATGAACTCCGCGAGCGTCAGCTGGTCCAGCGCCCCGCACAGGTCGACGTGGCCCTTCGCCCGCGTGACCTCGTGCACCAGGTCCGGCGGCAGCACCATCCACGCCAGGCGCAGCCCGGGGGCCAGGGATTTGCTGGCCGTGCCGAGATACACCACGCGGTCCGGGTCCAGGCCCTGCAGAGCGCCGAACGGCTGCCGGTCGTAGCGGAATTCGCCGTCGTAGTCGTCCTCCAGGACCAGGCCCCCCGTGCGCCGGGCCCAGTCCACCACCGTCGCCCGCCGGTCCCGGTGCAGGGGTACGCCCATCGGGAACTGGTGGGCCGGCGTCAGCAGCACCGCGCCCTCCTCCCCCAGGCCCGACGGGTCCGTGCCCCGTGCGTCGAACGGCAGGGGCACCACCCCCAGACCCGCCCCGCGCAGCAGTGACCAGTGCGCGTCCAGGCCGTACGACTCGACCGCGACGGTCTGCGCCCCGCGCGCCCTCAGCACCTGGCCGAGCAGGCGCAGCCCGTGCACGAAGCCGCCGCACACCACGATGCGTTCCGGGTCGGCGCGGACGCCGCGGGCGCGGACGAGGTAGTCCGCGAGGGCGGACCGCAGTTCCGGACGGCCTCGCGGGTCGCCGTAGTCGAGTACGTCGTACGGCGCCGCCGCCAGCGCGCGGCGGGCCGCCTTGAGCCAGGCCGTGCGCGGGAACGCCGACAGGTCGGGGGTGCCCGGACGCAGGTCGTACGCCGGCCGGGACGGTTTGCGGGGGGAGCGGGGCGCGCCTCCCGGCCGGGCCACCGTCCGTTCCGCCACCCGCGTGCCCGAGCCCTGCCGCGCCGTCAGCCAGCCCTCCGCGACGAGGTCGGCGTACGCGTCCGCGACCGTGTTGCGGGCGATGCCCAGGTCGGCGGCGAGCACGCGGGAGGAGGGCAGTCGCGTGCCCGGCGGCAGCCTGCCGGTGCGGACGGCCTCGCGCAGGGCGTCCGTCACCCCCTTGCGCAATCCCCTGTGCGGGCCGGGAGTCGTTGATCCCCGTGCCTCCAGGTGCAGGTCTACGCCCAAAGTGGCCCAGCTGTCCGACATGGAAATGGACCATACCGCTGGGCTGCTTTCCTCCTAGGGTCGCGGTATGACGACCACAACCCGCCCGACGGAATCCGCCCCCTACGCCCCCGAAGTCCCCCCGCGCCTGGAGTGGGCACGGCTCGCCCCCGACGTCCTCAAGGCCATGGTCCGGCTCGAGACGGTCGCCCGGCAGGGACTCGACCCCACGCTGGCCCAGCTGGTGATGGTCCGTGCCTCCCAGATCAACCACTGCGCCCTCTGCGTCGACATGCACAGCAAGGACGCCCTCGCGGCGGGCGAGAGCGCCGAGCGGATCATCCAGCTCAGCGCCTGGGAGGAGTCGCGGCACTTCTACACCGAGAAGGAACTCGCCGCCCTCGCGCTGACCGAGGCCGTCACCGTCCTCACCGACGGGTTCGTGCCCGACGCCGTCTACGAGCACGCAGCCGCGCATTTCGAGGAGGCCGAGCTCGCCCACCTCATCGCCATGATCGCGGCCATCAACGCGTGGAACCGCTTCGGTGTGACCTGCCGCCTGACGCCCGGTCACTACCAGCCCGGACAGCACTGACAGGCCGTACCGCCCGCCTTCGGCGCGCGGTCCCGCCCCGCGGGGCGCGGTTGCGCGCCGAGGAAGGAAACCGGCTCGGCGATCACGCCACCGCCGAGCCGGTTCGGGTCCGCGCCTCCCGGCTCGACACGTGGGCCTCGGCCACGACATGCGCCCCGCGGTTGCCCGGAAGTCCGGGGTGAGTGAGCGAAGGTTGGATCTGCCGGCCCTCCGGAAGGAGGCCGGCGGCGTCCTCGACGAACGGGAACGGGCCGCCCTCGCGGTCCTCACCGTCGTCAGCAGCTCGAACCGGCTGGTGGTCAGCCGGCGACATACCCCCGGGAGCACCGAGCCGTGAACAAGCAGGCCGAGGCCTTTCGCACGCTGCACCTGTCCCGCCCGCCCGGCGATCCGCTGGTACTCCCCGGGCCGTGGGACGCGGCGAGCGCCCGTGTCCTCGCCGACGCCGGGTTCCCGGCCCTCGCCACGCCCAGCGCCGGGGTCGCCGCCTCCCTCGGGTACGAGGACGGACAGACCCCGGCCGACGAGATGTTCGCGGCGGTCGCGCGGATCGCGCGGGCCGTGGACGTGCCGGTGTCCGCGGACGTCGAGGGCGGGTACGGGCTCGCGCCGAAGGAACTGGTGGAGCGGCTCGGGGAGGCCGGTGTCGTCGGGTGCAATCTCGAGGACTCCGAGGGCGGTGCCCTGAAGGATCCCCGGCGGCACGCCGACTGGCTCGGCGAGGTGTGCGAGCTGGCCGCCGGGCAGATCTTCGTCAACGCGCGCGTGGACACCTTCGTGTGCGGGGTCGCCGATCCCGAAGCGGCCGTCGAGCGGGCCGCGGCGTACGTCGCCGCCGGTGCCGACTGCGTGTATCCGATCGGCGCCCCCGTCGGCGTACTGCCCCTGCTGCGGGCCGGTATCGAAGGGCCGCTGAACATGCACGGCACCGTGGACGACGGCGGCCCCTCCCCCGCCGAACTGGGCGCGCGAGGGGCCACCAGGGTCACCTTCGGTCCCGGCCTGCAGCTCAGGACCGCTCAGGCGCTGCGCGACGATCTCGCGGCCGGGCTCCTCATGCGGTGAGGCGGGTCAGGACAGCCACGGCCGCCACGTGGACTCGTGGCTGTCCACCCACTTCTTCGCCGCCTCCCCGGGCGACAGCTTCTGTTCGGCGATCATCAGGGAGACCTCGTTCTGGTCCTCCTTCGACCACGTGAACTTCCGCAGGAAGTCCGCCGCGCTGCCGCCGGCCGCCGCGAAGTCCGAGTTCAGGTACTTCTGCAGCGGCGTGTGCGGATAGGCGCAGGCCACCTTCTCGGGGTCGGCGTCGCAGCCCTCCTCGTACGGCGGCAGCTTCACCTCGGTCATCGGGACCTTCTCGAACAGCCACTGCGGCTCGTACCAGTAGGTGAGGAAGGGCTTCTTCTCCTTGGCGAACTGCTTCATCTGCGTGATCTGCGCCGCCTCGGACCCCGCGAACACCACCTGGTAGTCCAGCTTCAGGTTCTTCACCAGCGCCTTGTCGTTGGTGACGTAGGACGGCGAACCGTCCATCAGCTGGCCCTTGCCGCCGCTCTCCGGGGTGCGGAACCGCTCGGCGTACGTGTCGAGGTTCTTCCAGTCCGTGACGTCCGGGTGCTGCTCGGCGAAGTACGTCGGGACGTACCAGCCGATGTGCCCGGTGACGCCGAGGTCGCCGCCGCGCGTGATCGTCTTCTTGTCCTTGACGTACCGAGCCTCCTGGTCCGGGTGACCCCAGTCCTCCAGGATCGCGTCGACACGGCCCTGGCTGAGGGCGTCCCAGGCCGGGACCTCGTCGACCTGGACGGTGTCGACGCGGTAGCCCAGCTCGTGCTCCAGCAGGTACTGGGCGACGGCCACGTTGGACTGCGCGCCCACCCAGGACTGCACGGACAGGGTGACCGTCTTGGCGCCCTCGGCGTTCGCGAACGGCGAGGGCTGCTCGGTCATGTCGGCCGCGCCGCATCCCGTGAGCGTCAGCAGCAGAAGGGAACCCCCTACGGCCGCCGCCGTCTGCGTACGACGTCGCATGTCACTCACGCTCCCTTCTTCGCGCGGCGTTCGGTCGGCTGCGTCACCCGGTCCAGCATCAGCCCCAGGCAGACGATCGCGGCGCCGGCCACCAGACCGGTCGCCAGGTCGCCCTGTGCGAGGCCGAACACGACGTCGTAGCCGAGCGCGCCGCCGCCGACCAGGCCGCCGATGATGACGACGGCGAGGACGAGGACCACGCCCTGGTTGACGGCGAGCAGCAACGCCGGGCGGGCCAGCGGCAGCTGCACCTGACGGAGCTGCTGGCCGCCGGTCGCGCCGAGCGAGCGGGCCGATTCGAGTGCGGCGTGGTCGACCTGGCGCAGTCCCTGCGTGGTGATGCGGACGACGGCGGGGAGCGCGTACACGACGGCCGCCGCGACCGCCGGCGCGCGGCCCACGCCGAACAGGGCGACGACCGGGATCAGGTACACGAACTGCGGCATCGTCTGGAACACGTCCAGCACCGGGCGCAGCAGCCGTTCGAAGCGGTCGCTGCGGGCGGCGGCGATGCCGGTGGCGAAGCCGAGGACGAGAGTGACGGCCACGGCTGCCAGGACCTGGGAGAGCGTGTCCAGGGACGGCTTCCACACGCCCAGTACGCCGATGGCGGCCATGGCGAGTACGGCGGTCAGCGCGGTGCGCCAGGTGCCGATCAGCCAGGCCAGGGCGGCGACCGTGAGCAGGACGGCCCACCAGGGCAGCCACTGGAGGCCGTCGCGCAGCGGGTCCAGGACCCAGGTGGTGAAGCGGCCCGCCCAGTCGGCGGTGCCGCCGACGACGGGCACGCCCGAGTACAGGTGGCCGGTCATCCAGTCGACGGCCCGGTTGACGGGCTCGGCGATGTTCACGGTGGCGGCGTCCGGCCACTCCCGGCGGTCCAGGAGACGGCCGGCGACCGCGACGGCCGCGGCGGCGAGCAGCGCGTACAGCCCGTACACGCGGGGCTCCGGGTCGTCCTCGTCGCCGAGTCCGGCTCCGGCCGCGGCGGTCACCCGGTCCAGGACGACGGCCAGCAGCACGATCGGAATGCCGGCGGCGAGCGCGGCGCCCACGTCGACCGAGGCGAGCGCCTGGTAGACGCGGTCACCGAGGCCGCCCGCGCCGATCACGGACGCGATGACCGCCATGGACAGCGCCATCATGATCGTCTGGTTGACGCCGAGGAGGAGTTCCCTGCGGGCGAGCGGGATGCGCGCGGTCAGCAGGCGCTGCCGTGCCGTGGAGCCGAGCGACTCGACGGCCTCCAGCACCTCCGTGTCGGCGCCGCGCAGGCCGAGCGCGGTGAGCCGGGCCATGGGCGGCGCGGCGTAGACGACGGTCGCGAGGACGGCGGCGGGGACGCCGATGCCGAAGACCAGCACCACGGGGAGGAGGTACGCGAAGGCCGGGAGCACCTGCATGGTGTCCAGCACCGGGCGCAGGACGCGTTCCATACGGTCCGACAGACCCGCCGCCAGCCCCAGCAGCGTGCCCACGGCCACCGACAGGGCGACTGCCACGACCATGAGCGCGAGGGTCTGCATGGTCGGCACCCACATGCCGAGGGCGCCGCACGCGAGGAACGCCAGCGCCGTGCCGACGGCCAGGCGGACACCCGCGACGCGCCACGCGATCAGCGCGCCGACCGCCGTGACGCCCGCCCAGCCGATGCCGAGCAGGGCGAGGTAGACGGCCCGTACGGAGATGACGACGACGTTGCTGACGTGGCCGAAGAAGTACAGGAACAGCGGGTGGCTGTCGCGGTTGTCGATGATCCAGTCGCTGGTCCTGCCGAGCGGCCCGGTGAAATCCACCGTGAGCTCGGCGGGCCAGCTCGCGCCGCCCCACCGGGCGACGGCGAGCGGGACGAGGACCGCCGCGAGCAGCGCGAGGGCGAGCAGCTTGCGGACCGCCCGGCTGGCCGGGATGCCCGGTGGTGACGTCTTCCGCGTGGTCGCGGTGATCGTCGCCATCAGACCGGCTCCCCGGTGGCGGTGCCGTGGGCGTCCGGGCCGGGGGCGGCAGGACCGGGGGCGGCAGGGTGCGGGCCGGTGCCGGTCGGGTCCGGGCCGGTGGCGGCAGCGTGTGTGCCGCTGCCGGTCGGACCTGGGCCCGGACCGGTACCGGTGCCGGTCGCGCCCGGGCCGGGGCGGCGGGTGCGTTCTCTGCGCGGGAGCGGCGCCGGGTCCTGCGGGCCGGGCGCCGCCCGCCCGGCGGCGGAGCCGGGGGCGGAGCCCGCGACGACGTGCAGCAGCGCGGCCGGGTCGACGACGCCCAGGCACCGGCCGCCGTCCATCACCCGGGCGGTGGTGCCCGCGCGCGACACGGCCTCGATCGCCTCGGAGACCGTCGCGTCGGGGGCGACCGCCGGGCCGTGGCCCACCTCGTCGGCGCGGGCCGCCCGCATCGCCGTACGGACCGTCATGACCTGCTCGCGCGGCACGTCGCGGACGAACGCGCGAACGTAGTCGTCGGCGGGCGAGCCCACGATCTGCTCGGGCGTGCCGAGCTGCACGATCTTCCCGTCGCGCATCAGGGCGATGCGGTCGCCGAGGCGGAGGGCCTCGTTCAGGTCGTGGGTGATGAAGACCATCGTGCGCCCCTCCTCGTGGTGCAGCCGGATCACCTCCTCCTGCATGTCGCGCCGGATCAGCGGGTCGAGCGCGCTGAACGGCTCGTCGAACAGCAGCACCTCGGGGTCGACGGCGAGGGCGCGGGCCAGCCCGACGCGCTGGCGCTGACCGCCGGACAGCTGGGCGGGTCTGCGCTGCTCCATGCCCTCAAGGCCCACCTTGGCGACGACCTCGGCGGCCTTGGCGCGGCGCTCGGCCCTGCCCATGCCCTGGATCTCCAGGCCGTGGGCCACGTTGTCCAGGACGGTGCGGTGCGGGAGGAGACCGAAGTGCTGGAAGACCATCGCGGCCCGGTGCCGGCGCAGTTCCCGCAGCCGGGACTTGTCCATGGCGCGGACGTCCTCGCCGTCGATGGCGATACGGCCGGCCGTCGGCTCGATGAGCCGGGTCAGGCAGCGCACCAGCGTGGACTTGCCGGACCCGGACAGGCCCATGACGACGAAGACCTCGTTCTTGCGGACGTCGAAGGTCACGTCGCGGACGGCGGCCGTGCAGCCGGTGCGGGCGCGCAGCCCGGCGGCGTCCAGACCGGCCAGTCGGGGGTCGCCGGGTATGCGGTGGGACTTGGGGCCGAACACCTTCCACAGGCCCTCGACGGAGAAGACGGGCGACTCGCCGTCCGGGCCCTCCCTGCCGTGTCCGCCGTGGTCGCGGGCGCCGGTCCTCGTGCTGGTCGTACTCATCACGCACCACCTCCGATCAGGTCGACGGCCCGCTCACCGACCATGAGCACACCGATCATCGGGTTCACCGCGGTCATGGTCGGGAAGACGGACGCGTCGGCGACGCGGATGCCGTCCAGGCCGCGCACGCGCAGCTCGGGGTCGACGACGGCCCCGCGGTCGTCCGCCGCGCCGATGCGGCAGGTGCCCGCCGGGTGGTACACGGTGTGCGCCACCTTGCGGGCGTACTCGCTCAGTTCCTCGTCGCCCGTGACGTCGGGGCCGGGGCACACCTCGCGCTTGAGCCAGCGCGCGAGCGGCTCGGTCGCCGCGATCCGACGGGCGATCCTGATGCCGTCGACCAGGGTGCGGCCGTCGTAGTCGTCCTCGTCGGTGAAGTACCGGAAGTCCAGGGCGGGCTTCACGGCCGGGTCGGCGCTTGTCAGGCTGAGGCGCCCGCGGCTCTTCGGCTTGGGGATGTTCGGGGTCATGGAGACGCCGAACTCCGGGCGCCGGTAGCCCAGTCGCTCCGGGTGGTCCGTGAACGGGATCTGGTAGAAGTGGAACATCAGGTCGGGACCCGCGTGTCCGGGGTCGCGGCGCACGAACAGGCCCGCGTCGGAGTCCATCGCGGAGTTCTCCGGGATCGGCCCGTCGGTCTCCCAGACGATGACCGACTCGGGGTGGTCGAGCAGGTTCTCGCCGACGCCGGGCAGATCGAGGACGACGGGTATCCCGAGGGCCTCCAGGTCGTCCTTCGGGCCGATGCCGGAGTGCAGCAGCAGCCGCGGCGAGTCGACGGCCCCGGCGCACAGCAGCACCTCGTCGCGGGCGCGGACCAGGAACTCCTCGCCGTCCTCGGCGCGGACGTGCACGCCCTCGGCGCGGGTCCCGTCCAGCTGGAGTCTGTACGCCCAGGTCTCCAGGTAGAGGTGGAGGTTGGGGCGCTCGTCCATCACCGGGTGCAGGTAGGCGACCGACGCCGAGGACCGCTTGTTGTTCTCCGGGTGGTAGGCGAGGTCGAAGAAGCCGGCGCCCTCCGTGAACGGCTTGTGATTGAAGCCCTCGACGCGCGGCACGCCGAGCGCGCCCCGGGCGGCGTCCACGAAGTCGCGGGCGATGGCGTTCCGGTCCTTCTCGCCGACCGGCACGATGTTGTTCTTCAGACGGGCGTAGTACGCCTCCATCGGCACCGCGCCCCAGCCGGTGGCCCCGGCCGCCTCCCACTCGTCCCAGTCGGACGGCAGCGGCTTGAACGCGATGAGCGTGTTGTGGGAGGAGCAGCCGCCGAGCACGCGGGCGCGGCTGTGCCGGATGTGCGAGTTGCCGCGTGGCTGCTCGGTCGTGGGGTAGTCGTAGTCGAGTTCGCCGCCGAGCAGGCCCATCCAGCGGCGCAGTGTCAGGACGTCCTCGCGGCCGACGTCGCTGGGGCCGCCCTCGATGACGGCGACGGTGACGTCGGGGTTCTCGGTCAGCCGGGAAGCGATCACGGACCCTGCCGTGCCGCCGCCGATGACGACGTAGTCGTAGACATGGGGTGTCTCGGGCATGGGGGGTGTTACTCCAGAGGGCCGGAGGCGGGGGGACGGGTGGGGTGGGAGAAGGGGATGATCAGCCCGCGAACCAGCGCACCGGCCTCGGCGCGAGGTTCTGGTAGACGTGCTTGGTCTCGCGGTACTCGGCGAGTCCGGCCGGGCCGAGCTCGCGGCCCGTCCCGCTCTTGCCGAAGCCGCCCCACTCCGCCTGCGGCAGGTAGGGGTGGAAGTCGTTGATCCAGACGGTGCCGTGCCGCAGCCGCCCCGCGACCCGGCGGGCGCGTCCCGCGTCGGCGGTCCAGACGGCGCCGGCCAGGCCGTACTCGGTGTCGTTGGCGAGGGCCACCGCCTCGTCCTCGGTGCGGAAGGTCTCGACGGTGAGCACCGGCCCGAAGACCTCCTCGCGTACGACGCGCATCTCGCGGTGGCAGTGGTCGAGGACGGTGGGCTCGTAGAAGTAGCCGGTGGCGGGGCGGTCGGCGGACGGCTCGGGGCGCTTGCCGCCGCAGCGCAGGACAGCACCTTCGGCGAGCGCGGAGGCGACGTGGTCCTCGGTCCTGGCGCGCTGCTGCTCGGAGACGAGGGGGCCGCACTCGACGCCGTCGGCGGTGCCGCGGCCCAGGCGGATGCGCTCGGCCCGGCGGGCGAGTTCGGCGACGAAGCGGTCCCGGACGCTCTCCTCGACGATCAGCCGGGAGCCGGCGGAGCAGACCTGGCCGCTGTGGACGAACGCGGCGTTGAGGGCCTGGTCGACGGCGGTGTCGAAGGCGTCGTCGGTGGCGCAGGCGTCGGCGAAGACGACGTTCGGGTTCTTGCCGCCCAGTTCCAGGGCGACCTTCTTCACGCCGGGCGCGGCGGCCTGCGCGACCTTGGTGCCGCTGACCAGTCCGCCGGTGAAGGAGACGAGGTCGACGTCGGGGTGCTCGGCGAGGCGGGCGCCGACGGTGTGACCGGGGCCCGTGACGATGTTGGCGACCCCGTCCGGCAGCCCGGCCTCGGCCAGCAGCCCGATCAGGGCGACGGTCGTCAGCGGCGTGACCTCGCTCGGCTTGATCACGAAGGTGTTGCCGGCGGCGAGCGCGGGCGCGACCTTCCAGCTGGCCTGGAGCAGCGGATAGTTCCAGGGGGTGATCATCGCGCAGACGCCGACGGGCTCGTGCACGACGACGCTGTGGATGTCGGGCGACCCGGCGTCCACGACCCGGCCCGGCGCCTCGGTGGCGACGAGGTCGGCGAAGTACCGGAAGGCGTCGGCGACGCAGTCGACGTCGACGCGGCCCTCCTCGACGGTCTTCCCGGCGTCGCGGCTCTCCAGCAGACCGATCGCCTCCCGGTCGCGTACGAGGAGACCGGCGACGCGGCGCAGCAGCGCGGCGCGCTCGGCGACGGGCGTGCGCGGCCAGGGCCCTTCGTCGAAGGCGCGCCGGGCGGCGGCGACGGCCAGGTCGGCGTCCTTCTCGTCACCCTCGGCGACCACGGCGAACGGCGCGGCGTCCGCGGGGTCGATGATCTCGCGTGTGGCCGTGGAGACCGCCTCCCGCCACTCGCCCCCCGCGTGAATGGTCCTGCGCGCCTCGGGCGCGGTGCGTTCCGTACTGTCCGCCATGGTCGATCGCGCCTTCCGTTCCTGTTCAGCACCCGTGTGTCACACGCGTGTCACTCACGGGACCGGGTGCGCCTGCCCCCGGCCCGCGCATGCATGCGTGATCGGCGCCCGAAAGTGGGCCGCGCCACGAGGGAACCCGGCGAATCCGCAGGAAAAGGTCACCGTCCCTTCCTGTGCTCATGGACCGGCCGGATTCCTTTGACTAAAGTCAAGGGGATGGAGTCCCAGAGGGCCGCGGTGACGGCCGTAGTACCGACGCCCGCGCGGGCGACCGCGTCGCCGGAGCAGGTGGCGAAGTTCCGCAGCTTCAACCGCTACGTCACCCGCCGCATCGGCGTGCTCGACGACCACTACCTCGGCCAGGACCGCCCGCTGGGCGAGGCGCGGCTGCTGTTCGAGATCTGCCGCGGCCCCGACGGGGCGTCCCTGCGGGAGCTGCGGACCCGCCTCGGCCTGGACGCCGGCTACCTGAGCCGGATGGTCAAGGCCCTGCAGGCCCAGGGCCTGGTCGCGGTCAGAGTGCACCCCGACGACAGCAGGCTGCGGACCGTACGGCCCACGCCGGCCGGCCGCGCCGAGGTCGAGGAACAGGAACGCCGGGCCGACTCCCTGGTCGCCGGCCTGCTGGAGGGCCTGACCGGCGGACAGCGCGAACAGCTCACGGGCGCCCTGGCCACGGCCCACCGCCTGCTGCGCCTGGCGTCCATCACCGTGAGCTCGGTGGAGCCCGCCGGCCCCTCCGGCGGTCACCACCCGGACGCCCGCGCCTGCCTGGAGGCGTACGCCGCCGACATCGACCGCCGCTTCCCGGAGGGCTTCGACCCGGCCGACCTGGTCGGCCCCGGGGAGGTGACCGGGGACACCGGGGCGTTCTTCGTGGCGTACGAGGAGGGGCGGCCGGTGGGCTGCGGTGCGCTGCGGCGGCTGGAGCCCGGCGTGGGCGAGATCAAACACGTGTGGGTGCACCCCGGCGCCCGCCGCCTCGGCCTCGCCCGCCGGCTGCTCGACGCCCTGGAGCAGGCGGCCGTCGCCCTCGGCCTGACCGTCGTACGCCTGGACACGCACGCCACGCTCACCGAGGCCCGGGAGATGTACCGGACGTCCGGCTACACCGAGATCCCGGCGTACAGCGATCACGTGTACGGGGCGCACTGGTTCGAGAAGCGGGTGGGGTAGCGGGGCGACGGTCCGCCTTGCCGGGCGTCACGTCCCGGGCCGGACCGGTGGGCGTGGGCTACCCGCAGTAGGTGTCCGGCGGGCAGAAGTGGGTCAGTGCCGTCAGCGCCAGGTCGAGTTCGGGGTCGGCGCCGTCGGTGGACGCGCCGTACGCGGCGATGGCGTACACCTTGCCGTCGTCGGGCGAGCGGAAGCGGACGTCCTGGACGTGCCAGCTGTCGGCGTCCGCCTCGCCGCGGAAGGAGTCGGCCCGGTACTCCAGCCGCACACCGGTGATGTCGCCGGCGTCCAGCGGTTTCAGGGCGACCTCCTCGAAGCCCTTCGCCTTCCGCGTCTCGTCGGAGAGGAACAGGTCGAAGGACGCCGCGGGGGAGGACTCCGCCACCTCGTACACCTGGAGGCGGCGGAAGCCGTCCTCGCTGCGGTAGTCGACGATGTCGATGCCGTACTCGGAGTCCGTCGTCTCGCGCGTCCAGTCCCGCGGGCGGGCGATGGTGAAGCCCTGGGCGTCCAGGTACAGCTCGAAGTCGGCGGGGAGCCCGGTCGCCGTCCCGGACGGGGAAGTGCCCCCGGACGGGTCGTCACCGGTCGGCGAGGCGCTCGCGGAGGCGGCCTTGTCGTCCCGGGTACCGTCCCCGTCGCCGTCCTTGACGACCAGTGTCAGCACCAGCGCCACGGCGACCCCGACCGCGACGGCGCCGCCCAGGACGCCCCACGCCGGCGGGCCGCCGGGCCACCGGAAGGTGGGCGGAAACAGCTTCGTCACACAGCCGGGCAGCCGGGGACCGCCGTCCGGCACCTCGGGGCCGGACCGGCTCCCGGGCCCCCCGGCCGGGGGCGCGGCAGGCACCGGAGGCAGGAACTCCGGGCGCGGCGGGGGAGGCGGCGCGGCCGGGGCGGTGGCGTCGGTGCCGTCCTCCCAGCGCTGGGCGTCCTCGTTCCAGTACCACGGTCGCCCGCTCATGGCGTTGCGCTCACATCCCCAGCAGTCCGGCGACGGCCCCGGCCGACGCGACCAGCGACACGATGTTCTGGGCGTCCGCGAGGACGGTCCGCAGCCGCGCCGGGCGGCCCTCGCCGGCCGCGCCGGTCCGGGTGATGTCGCCCTCGGTGTCCGCGAGGGCCTCGTCGAGTCGCGCGGTCTGCTCGCTCGCCCGGAGCAGGGTCAGGTCGGCACGCAGTTGCCGCACGGCCCGCAGCAGCTCCTCACCGGCCTCGCCGCGCCCGGCGGGGGCGGCGTTGCGGGTCTCGGCGCGGGCGTTCTCCCCAAAAGCGAAGGCGGAGTTGTCCGCGCGGTCGATGCGGACGTCGGACTGTTCGGATGCCATCGCTAGTGGGATCCCTTCTGCGGCTCGGAGCCGCTGTTCACGGTCTCGGCGCTGCCGTGCTCACCGAACGCGAAGGAGGAGTGGTCGGCGCGTCCGATGTGGACGGCGCCGTTGCTGATGTTGACGATCCGCCGGACGAATTCGCCGGTCTCGTAGCCCGCGTCGGCCAGGGCCATGCGCACCCCGTGCGCGACGCGGTCCTGGATGCTGCGCAGGTACCGCTCGACGTCCATGTCCTGGAAGGTGGACCCGGCGGGCGCCGCGGCCAGCTCCCGCACCGAGCGGGCCGGGCCGTCGGGCAGCGCGTTCGCGTGACCGCCGGTCAGCAGTCGCCACGCGTACGCCGCGCCCCGGACGAGCGAGATGAGGGAGCGTCCGAATGCCCCGGGTGCCAGGACGGCCGCGTCGGCCGCCTTGCCGAACAGGTGGAGGCTGCGGAACCGGTGCGAGGTGCGGTCGGCGTCCTTGAAGTCCGCCCGGATCGGCTCCAGCACGTGCGGGGCGATCTCCAGCATGAGCATCCGGCCCTGCGTGTGCAGCCGTACGAAGACGGTGACGACCAGTTCTTCCTCCCAGCCGCCGACGCGGATGCGCAGGAAGTGCCGGCGCTTCTCACCGCCCTCCTCGACGGCCCGCGCGCGGTGATGCTCGAACGCGGCCCCCGTGTAGGGCGTCTCGTCCCGGGAGGGCAGCCCGTCCAGTGGCAGGAACACGCACTCGTCGATCTCCAGACGGCGCAGCCGGTCGCGCACGCCGGGGCCCGCGTACTCGGCGGGCACCCGCAGCTGCTCGATCAGCGGGCGGACCCGCTCCAGGATCACGCGGTTGCTGAGCGGCTGCTGCTGCCTCTGCTCCGCGTCCGGCCGGAGTTCGACGGCGAGCACCCAGGTCTCGTGGGCCGAGCCCGCGCCGCAGAACGGCCGCGCCTCGTGGTACATGACCAGCGGCGCGTGCTGTTCCAGCCGGATGCGCGCCAGCAGGCGCCGGACCCGCGCGTCCTCGATCCGCTCGGCGGGGTCGCCCGCGGCGTCCGGGAAGCGCTGCGGGGACAGCTCGGCGGAGAGGGCGCGCGCGAGCTGGACGCGGGGCGCGCAGGCGCACAGCCCGATGAGGACGAGCAGACACAGCCCGAGCCAGGCACGCCACGGTTCGGCCCCCGCCGCGTTCTCGGCCGCGATCGCCGCCGGCACGCCGCCCCCGCCGGAGCCGTAGGGGTCGCCGTACGGGTGTCCGGAGCCCGGGTCGCTGTCGGAGCCACCGGCGAACGCGACGGCGAACAGCACGAGCACCGTGGCCGCCGTCCCCAGGCGTCCCGTCCAGCGCGCCAGGAACGCGGAGAGCACCCGGTACCAGGGCGGCTCCGCGGCCCGCCCGCGCAGCAGGGGCGCGGCGGCCAGCAGCAGGCCGGAGAACGCGAGGTAGTAGAGCAGGCCGTCGGTGAGCGGGATCGCCACCGCCCAGAGGCCGACGACCGCCCCCGACCACAGCAGGTCCCGGCGGCGGGCGCGCAGGGCGTGGACGAGGACGCGCGCCGCGTCGAGGCCGAGCGACGGCGCGACGACGCGCTGTTCGTTGAGGCGGAGCTCCTCGATGACGTGGTCGCGGTACTCGGCGTCGAGGTACGTGCCCACGCACAGCAGCCGGGTGGCCTCACTGGCGTGCGGTGGTGTGGGCGGGAGGTCGGGCAGCGGTGCCGCGCCGGTGTGCTGTTGCTGCTGCGGTTGCTGCGGCACGTGTGCGGTGCTCACGTCGCTCCCCCGTTGCTCCATATCGCACTGGTGACCGACGAGTTGAGGGCCCATCAGCGTAGGGGAAGAGCATGTTCCGGCAGAACCGGTTTGTCACGGTATTGGTTCGGGACGCGCGTTCGTTTCCTGCGGACGGGTGAGTTGCCGCCACGGCGGGCCAGGGCGGGGGCGCCGGCACCGGCACCGGCACCGGTACCGGCACCGGCAGCGCACAGGGCCCCGCGCCGGACGAAAGCCGGTGCGGGGCCCTGCGGATGGTGCGGAGGAGACTCGGGGCCGGTCGTCAGATCAGGCCGAGACCGCGGACCGCGTCGCGCTCCTCGGCGAGCTCCTGCACGGAGGCGTCGATGCGGGCGCGGGAGAACTCGTTGATCTCCAGGCCCTGGACGATCTCGTACGAGCCGTCCTTGCAGGTGACCGGGAAGGACGAGATGAGGCCCTCGGGGACGCCGTAGGAGCCGTCCGACGGGATGCCCATGGAGACCCAGTCGCCGTCGGCCGTGCCGTTGACCCAGGAGTACACGTGGTCGATGGCGGCGTTGGCGGCGGACGCGGCCGACGAGGCGCCGCGGGCCTCGATGATGGCGGCGCCGCGCTTGGCGACGGTCGGGATGAAGTCCTCGGCGAGCCACTTCTCGTCGCCCACGACCTCGGCGGCGTTCTTGCCGCCGACCGTGGCGTGGAAGATGTCGGGGTACTGCGTGGCGGAGTGGTTGCCCCAGATGGTCAGGCGCTTGATGTCGGCGACCGTGGAGCCCGTCTTCTTCGCGAGCTGGGTCAGCGCGCGGTTGTGGTCCAGGCGGGTCATCGCGGTGAAGCGCTCGGCCGGCACGTCGGGGGCGGCGGCCTGGGCGATCAGGGCGTTGGTGTTCGCCGGGTTGCCGACGACCAGGACCTTCACGTCGTCCGCGGCGTGGTCGTTGATGGCCTTGCCCTGCGGCTTGAAGATGCCGCCGTTGGCCTCCAGCAGGTCGCCGCGCTCCATGCCCTTGGTGCGGGGGCGGGCGCCGACGAGGAGTGCGACGTTGGTGCCGTCGAACGCGACGTTCGGGTCGTCCGTGATGTCGATGCCCTGCAGGAGCGGGAACGCGCAGTCGTCCAGCTCCATCGCCGTGCCCTCGGCCGCCTTCAGGGCGGGGGTGATCTCGAGCAGGCGCAGCTTGACCGGCACGTCCGCGCCGAGCAGCTGGCCGGAGGCGATGCGGAAGAGCAGGGCGTAACCGATCTGGCCGGCCGCGCCGGTGACGGTGACGTTCACGGGAGTGCGGGTCATGGCGTTCTCCGTATGACAGCTGGCGGTGGGGCGTCCCTGCCCCGGGTCTGCGGGATCCCGCCCCGGCCTCCCGGTTCGCGGGTGCCGGTGCCCTCGGCCGCGATGATCGATCATCGGTACGGATGATCGATCTCTTGGCGTCAAGAGAGATCCGGCGGTCAGGCTATCGCGCATCCGCCGCGCCACACGGCCGGGTCGGTGTGGCCCGTCCCACAGAGTCGCGCGCCGTCGCGGCCGGACGGCAGCGAGCCGCCCTCCGGGAGCCACCGTCCGTCCGGGGGGCGTCTCCGTGCGCCGACGGCACGCGGCGGCCGTCCGTCCGGGAGAGGAGGACGGGGCGGCCGCCGGAGGGGGAACCGATCAGGGCCGGACTCCCGTGGGGGTACGGTTCGCCTGCCCGGGATCGGTGCGCCCATGCCTGCCGGAGCGGACATCCCTGCCGGCGCCGTCCAACGGCCCCGAGTCGGGGCCCCGTCCGCCCTACTGCGTGCAGCCCCGCTCGCCGCTCGCCGCCAGGGTCACGCAGGCCTTCGCGTCCATGGCGTCGTCGACGGCGACCATCGGGGTGTACGCGCCGGCGTCGCCGGTCTGCGTGATGGTGTCCGACTGCTCGGTCCCCGCGCCCCCGCCGCCCGCCGTCACGCTGACCCGGTCGCCCTGGGCCGCCCGTGTGATGCGGCCCCACGCGGCCTTGCAGGTCTCGCTGTAGCGGACCTCCACGAGCGTCGTGCCGACGGTCGCGGACCGGGCCGTGGTCACGAACTCGCCGCCGCACCCCATGTTCTCGGCGTCCTTGCCGGTGCAGTCGGCGCCGCCGCACTTCACACCGGGCGGCAGTTCGGCCGCGGTCGTGGCGGGGGGCGACGGGGTGGGGCCGGCGTCCTTGTCGTCCTTGCCCAGGCCGCCCATCAGGAAGTACGCCCCCGCGGCCACCACGAGCACCCCGACGGCCGCCACGAGGATCGTCGCCGGCCGCCGCCTGCCACCCCCGCCGGCGCGGGCACCGTGCGGTGGTCCGCCGTACGCCCCTGATGCCGTCGGGGCCGGGCCGCCGGCCGCCGGGCCGCGGGGGATGCGTCCGACCTGGTGGGGCCGGTGACCGTGACCGTCGGAGACACCCCAGGAGTTGACGGGCCGGGCGTCGGCGATGCCGCCGCGCGCCTCACCTCGCGCATCGCCTCTGTCGGCGGCCGTCGGCTGCGGCGGCACGGTCGGGCCCGCCCCGGCCCGGCGGGCCGCCCGGTCTCCGCCGCCGCTCCCACTGCCGCTCCCGCCGCCCACGGGCGGCCCGCCGAACTCACCGAGCGCCGCACGCGCCTGCGAGATGCGGATGGCCTCCATCGTCATGTCGTGGCGCATCTCCGAGCGGCTCCAGGCGCGTTCGGCGAGTTCCCACATGGTGGTCAGGTGGATGGGGTTGGTGCCGGTGACCTCGGCCAGGGCCACGACGGCGCCCTTGGGCGCGAGCAGCCGGCCGTTCAGGTAACGCTCCCAGGACGTCTTGCTGTAGCCCGTGCGGTCGGCGACCGACGCGATGCTCAGCTCACTGCGGTCCACGATCCGCCGCAGCTGGCTCGTGAACTCACCGATCTGCGGATCGAGTTCCTCCGGCAAGGCCTTCCAACGAGGCATCGCTCCCCCTCTTCCCCCCGGTCGTGCTGTCGTCCCCGCGCGGGGCGGCCCGCGCCGCCGCCCAGTGTCCCACCGGCGGGGTCTCGGGAATGCCGTGGAACAGGGCTGTACGGGACGTAGCGGAACGGTCACTTCCGTGCCACAGCGCGAGGACAGGCGTTGATCAGCCGCTCACCGGTGGACGAGTGTGGGGCGCGACGGCCCGCCCCTACTCGGGGGAGGGGGCGGGCCGCCGTACGTCCCACGGGCCCGGACCCGCGTACGAAGACGGGGCCCGGAGCCGGACGGCGTCAGCTGACCGTGAAGTGCAGGGTGTCCTTCAGGAACGGGATCTCCAGCCACGGTTCGGGCTGGGCCATCAGCGCCAGCAGCACGATCACCAGGCCGAGACCGCCGTACGTGACCATGTCCGTGAAGCGGGAACGCACCGCGAGCATGCCGACCCCCGGCAGCAGACGGCGCAGTACGGCGCCGGTCAGCAGCGCCACCCCGATCAGCAGGGTCCCGACGCGGAACAGGTCCAGGGCGGTCAGCAGCAGGCCCAGCCCGACGAGGGCCAGCACCGCGATGACCGGCCACTGCCGCGCCGGGGCGGGGGCGTCACCGGACGCCGCCCGGCCGCCGCCCTCGGGGCGTGCGGTGTCCCGGGTGAACAGCGGGAAGCGCCGTGTCGTACGCCGCGGGTGCCCCTCCGCGTCGGGCGCGCTGACGGCGTCCCGCACGGTGACGTCCCCGTCTGCCGCGTCCGGCGCGTGCTCGCTGCCCGCGCCGCCGTCACGGCTCTGCGTACCCGAGGTCTTCCGGTCAGCGGACACTGCGCTCGGCCGCCTCGACCACGTTGACGAGCAGCTGGGCGCGGGTCATGGGGCCCACGCCGCCGGGGTTCGGGGAGATCCACCCGGCCACCCCGGCGACGTCCGGGTGGACATCGCCCACGATCCTGCCCTCGGCGTTGCGGGACACACCGACGTCCAGGACGGCGGCACCCGGCTTCACGTCCTCGGGCCGGACGAGGTGGGCGGAACCGGCGGCGGCGACGATGATGTCCGCGCGCTTGAGGTGCGCCGACAGGTCGCGGGTGCCGGTGTGGCACTGGGTCACGGTGGCGTTCTCGCTGCGCCGGGTCAGGAGCAGCGGCATCGGGCGGCCGATGGTGACGCCGCGGCCGACGACCACGACCTCGGCCCCCTTGATCTCCACACCGTGGGCGCGCAGCAGGGTGAGGACGCCGTTGGGGGTGCAGGGCAGGGGCGCCGGCTCGTTGAGGACGAGGCGGCCGAGGTTCATCGGGTGCAGCCCGTCGGCGTCCTTGTCCGGATCCATCAGCTCGAGGATGCGGTTCTCGTCGATGCCCTTGGGAAGGGGCAGCTGGACGATGTAGCCGGTGCAGGCCGGGTCGTCGTTCAGCTCGCGGACGGCCGCCTCGATCTCGTCCTGCGTGGCGGTGGCCGGCAGCTCGCGCTGGATGGACGCGATGCCGACCTGGGCGCAGTCGCGGTGCTTTCCGGCGACGTACTTCTGACTGCCGGGGTCGTCGCCGACCAGGATCGTGCCGAGGCCGGGCGTGACGCCCTTCTCCTTCAGCGCCGCCACGCGGGCGGTCAGGTCGGACTTGATCGCGGCTGCGGTGGCCTTGCCATCGAGAATGTGGGCGGTCATGCCCCCATCCTCGCGGATGACCCGCCCCGGGTTCCAATCCGCCCACACGGCGGACACCCGCGGACTTGCCCGACGTCGCCCCCCTCCGTGTCTCCCGTCCCCCGGCCATGATCGCGATGTTGCACTTGCACAACACATGACGAATACGACCGGACGAGGGTGGACAAGTAAGAGCGGGGCAAGAACGATGAGTGGACAGTGCCGCGGGCAGTACCGGGGGGACGGACCGCATCTGTAGACATTCCTCCGAAGCCGTGCCGCGCGTCCCCGCACAGCAGCACACCGAGGAAGGACCGCCATGAGCTTCGGCGACCCCAACAATCCGTACGGGCCCCCGCCCGGCCAGCCGCCGACCGGCCCCGATTACGGCTACCCGCACCAGCAGTACCCCCAGCAGGGGTACGGCGGCTACCCGGCTCCCCCGCCCGGCGGCTTCGGCTACCCGGGCGGCCCGGTCGACATGCCGGGCACCGTCAAGGCGGCCCGCGTCATGCTGTTCGTGCTGGGTGGCTTCCAGGCGCTCGGCGGTCTGGTGATGGTGCTCGCGAGCGCCTGGTTCGCGGACCTCATAGACGACGAGATCTCCTCCGACTCCACCATCTCCTCCCAGGACGCCGAGACCGTCGCCGACATCGGTACGGGCGTCCTGATCGTCCTGGGTGTGTTCGTGCTGGCCTTCGCCCTCTGGGCGATCCTCACCGGCCTGAAGTTCGCGACCGGCCGCGGCGGCGCCCGGGTCTCGGCGATCATCTACTCGTCGCTCGTCGTGCTGTTCAGCCTCGTCAGCCTGGTCGGCGCCAACGTCTTCGCACTGATCAGCCTGGTGCTCGGCATCCTGATCATCGTCTTCTGCGCCAACCGCAACGGCAGCCTCTGGTTCAACCGCCCGCAGTACTGAGTGGGCGGTGGCGCAGTACCCGCCGCAGGACGCGTCACCACCGCAAAGGGCCGTATACCCGCCACCTGGGTGTACGGCCCTTTGCGATGCTCTCAGTCAGTACGCCGTGCGGTGAGCCCGTCCAGATCGAGACTGATCCCGAAGGGCACCGGGCGCTGGAGGGTGCCCCGGAAGATCCCGGCGGGCGCGTAGGCCCGGGTGGGCCCGTCCAGTTCATAGACGTGGACGACGGGCGCACCGTCCTCGTCCTCGATGCACCAGTAGTGCGGGATCCCGGCCTCCGCGTACTTGCGGAGCTTGACCGTGCGGTCGCGGTGAGCCGACTCGGGAGAAACGACCTCGACGACCAGCCGCACTTCGTCCGGAGCGAACCATGTGCGGTCGCCGTCGTAGTCGGCGGTCGTCACCAGGAGATCGGGCTCGGGCCGGTTGCGCTGATCGAGCTTGATCGTCATCTCGCGCCCGACGCGGACGTCGGCCGGGGCCTGCTCCATGAGGGCGACGGTGAGCATCGTGACGAGGTGGCCGTGCCACCACCTCTGCGGCGACATCATGAAGACGAGCGCTCCGTCGATCAGCTCGGTGTGGCGGGGCGCCTCGGTCAGACGGTCCAGGTCCTCCGCGAACCAGCCTTCCGCACGCGGCGGGCGCATCCAGTCGGGCAGTGCGGTCATGGCTCAACCGTAGCGATTCGCCAAGACCAGAGCCACGAGGTCATCGGCACCGCGGTTGCCTCATGTCGTCGGCAGACAAGGAGCCCTGCGACTGGAGTCGTTGTCCGCGACCGGGCCGGTACTGCTTCACCCGGGCCGGATGGTCGATGATCTCCCTGGGTGGTCGCCCTCGGTGGCCGCGTCTGTCGGCGAAGGTCATGACCTTGGCCATGCCGTGCCGCAGCGGGTGCCAGGGCGTTTTCCGGAACGATCGGAAGAACGCTCTGTGTCGGCCGGACCCCTTCGGGGATGTGCTCCATCTGCTCGGCCATCACTGCCGCTGGAGGTCAGCGACCCGGCCCCGAGTGCCCGGCCCGCCGTACGTCACTCCCGGCACCGATGACGGGACCGGCCGCGGCCTGCCGATCCTCGATGCCGTGAGCACACGGTGGGGAGTTCGTCAGGACGCGGCCGGCAACCGTCCGGTGCGAGGTGTCGGTCAGTACGGGTGAGCCCCGGCCCGTCAGTGGAAGAAGTGGCGCGTGCCCGTGAAGTACATCGTCACGCCCGCCTTCTTCGCGGCCTCCACGACCTGGTCGTCGCGGACCGAGCCGCCCGGCTGGACCACGGCCCTGACGCCCGCCGCGGTGAGGATCTCCAGGCCGTCCGGGAAGGGGAAGAACGCGTCGGAGGCGGCGTACGCACCCCGGGCGCGCTCCTCGCCCGCCCGCTCGACCGCCAGCTTCGCGGAGTCGACGCGGTTGACCTGGCCCATGCCGACGCCGACCGAGGCGCCGTCCCTGGCGAGCAGGATCGCGTTGGACTTCACCGCGCGGCAGGCCTTCCAGGCGAAGGACAGTTCGGCCAGTTCCGCCTCGTTCAGCGCCTCACCCGCCGCCAGGGTCCAGTTCGAGGGGTCGTCGCCGTCGGCCTGGAGGCGGTCGGTGACCTGGAGCAGGGCGCCGCCGTCGATGGGCTTGACCTCGACGGGCGCGGCCGGGCCCTCCGGGCAGCGCAGTACGCGAATGTTCTTCTTCTTGGTGAGGGCTTCGAGCGCGCCGTCCTCGTAGTCCGGCGCGACGATGACCTCGGTGAAGATCTCCGCGACCTGCTCCGCCATCTCCTTCGACACCGGGCGGTTGACCGCGATGACGCCGCCGAAGGCGGAGAGCGGGTCGCAGGCGTGGGCCTTGCGGTGCGCCTCGGCGACGTCCGCGCCGATCGCGATGCCGCAGGGGTTGGCGTGCTTGATGACCGCGACGCAGGGCTCGGCGTGGTCGTACGCGGCACGGCGCGCGGCGTCCGTGTCCGTGTAGTTGTTGTACGACATCTCCTTGCCGTGGAGCTGTTCGGCCTGGGCGAGGCCGCCCGTGCCGGTGACGTAGAGGGCGGCGGGCTGGTGCGGGTTCTCGCCGTAGCGCAGGGTGTGCTCGCGCTGCCAGGTGGCGCCGAGGAACACCGGCAGCTGCGAGTCGTCGAGCGGGGCGTAGGAGGAGGCGAACCAGGACGCCACCGCCACGTCGTAGGCGGCGGTGTGCTGGAAGGCGCGCGCGGCGAACAGCTTGCGCAGTTCGAGTGTGAAGCCGCCTTCCCGGACGGCCTGGAGGACCGCGGCGTACGCGCCGGGATCGGTGACGACCGCGACCGACGGGTGGTTCTTGGCGGCGGCGCGCACCATCGACGGGCCGCCGATGTCGATCTGCTCCACGCACTCGTCGGGCGTGGCCCCGGAGGCGACCGTCTCGCGGAAGGGGTAGAGATTGACGATCACCAGGTCGAAGGGGGCCACGCCCAGCTCGTCCAGCTGCCGGCGGTGGCTGTCGAGGCGCAGGTCGGCGAGGATGCCCGCGTGGACCTTCGGGTGGAGGGTCTTGACCCGGCCGTCCAGGCACTCGGGGAAGCCGGTGAGCTCCTCGACCTTGGTGACGGGGACGCCTGCGGCGGCGATGCGGGAGGCGGTGGAGCCCGTGGAGACCAGCTCGACGCCGGCCTCGTGGAGCCCGCGGGCCAGGTCTTCGAGGCCGGTCTTGTCGTAGACGCTGACCAGTGCGCGACGGATGGGCCGCTTGGTGCTCTCGGCGGTGGCGGTCACTGGATAACTACCTTTCGTCCCTCAATGCGATAGCCGTTGCGGGCGATACGCCCCACGACATCGACGAGCAGCCTTCGCTCGACGTCCTTGATGCGCTCGTGCAGAGCGCTCTCGTCGTCCTCGTCCCGTACCTCCACCACGCCCTGCGCGATGACCGGTCCGGTGTCGACGCCGTCGTCGACGAAGTGGACGGTGCAGCCGGTGACCTTGGCGCCGTACGCGAGCGCGTCCCGTACGCCGTGGGCTCCCGGAAAACTGGGCAGCAGGGCGGGGTGCGTGTTGACGAACCGCCCGCCGAACCGGGCCAGGAACCGCTTCCCGACGATCTTCATGAACCCGGCCGACACGACGAGGTCGGGATTGTGGGAGGCGACCGCCTCGGTGAGCGCCGCGTCCCACTCGTCGCGGGTCCCGTAGTCCCTGACCTTCCGGACGAACGTCGGCAGCCCGGCACGCTCGGCGCGGGCGAGGCCCTCGATGCCGGGGCGGTCGGCGCCCACGGCGACCACCTCGGCCCCGTACGCCTCACCGCCGACGGCGGCGATCTCGTCGAGCAGCGCCTGGAGGTTGGAGCCGGATCCGGAGACCAGCACGACGAGGCGCCGGGGCGACCGTCCGGGCAGGTGCCCGGGCACGTCCTCGGACAGCTCCTCCGGCACGTCCTCGGACTGGTTCTCGGGCAGGCTCTCGGCCACGGGCTTGGCGGCCACGGCGGGGCCCTTTCTCGGGAAGCCGGCGTCCGTGCGGGCCGGCTCGCACAACGCCTTGTATCTTCATACGAATGCTTCGGGGTCCCGGATACGGGGAAGCCTACGAAGCGGCCGGCCGTCAGCAACGATACCGGCACACCGGGCGGCCCTCGCGGGACGGGGGGACGGCCGGCAGGTAGCGTCTGGGAGGAGCCGGTCCGGGAACGCCCTCGGGACGCGACGCGTTCTCGGAATGACGACCCCGGTCGCGGCCCCCGCAAGCCGGCGCGGCCACCCGCCACCGCCACAACCGCAGGACCGCCCCGGCCCGGTCGCCGCCGCCCGGTCGTCCGTACCGCCCGCCGTATCGCCCGTCCCATCGCCATCCGTACCGATCAGTCGTGGTTCACCACATCACCGAGGGAAAGACGCTTACTTGATGCCGGACCGCAGCCCGCGACTCCTCACGTTCCCCCGGCCGTCCGCGTACGCCGGGGGGCGCAGCGGCGTTCTCCTGCGGGAGCGTCCCGCCTCGCCCCCGGACGCGCCTTCGGGCGGGGAGAACGGCGACGAGCAGGGCCGGGCCCCGGAGGACAACCCGTTCGCCCCGCCGCCGGAGGGCACGCCCGACCGCCCCTGGCAGCCCCGGCGCCCGTCGGACGGCGGCGAGGGCGGCGACGGTTCCCGGGGCGGCCGCAACCCCTGGGGGCGGCAGTGGAGCGACCGCCAGCCCCGCCGTTCGGGCGGTGGCTTCGGCGAGCGTCCGGGCGCACCCGGTTCCGGTTCCGGTCAGGACGGTCCGGGGGGCGGATCCACACCGGGCCCGCGCTGGGACCCCACGGACCCCGTCCAGCGGCACGCCCGCTTCTCGCTGCTGTGCGGCATGTGGGCCTTCTTCTTCGCCCTGTTCAGCTGGCCGTACGTGGCGCTGCTGCTCGGTGCGCTGGCCCTGCACTGGGGCATCAGCGCGCTGCGCGCCAAGCCACGCGCGTCGGCGCCGTCCGACCCGGACGAGGCGACCCCGGCGCCCGCGACCGCACCGGCCCCGGAGCAGACCGGCCGGCCGCAGACGACGGCCGCGATCAGTGGCCTGGTCATGGCGTCCCTGTCACTCGTCCTGGTCGCCGCGTCGTTCACGGCGCAGCTGGTCTACGACGAGTACTACACCTGCACGAACGACGCCCTCACGCAGCAGTCGAGAGACGCCTGCAGGGACCTGCTCCCGAAGGAACTGCGCGGGTTCCTGGGGACGAGCGACTGAGACGACGCCGGTCGCGGGACCTCGGCGGCGGGTGATCACAGGGCCTGGCCGTCCTGACCCAGCTGTTCGCCGGTGACCACACCGTCCCGGCGGGTGAGGTCCGGTGATCCGTCCGAGGGCTGGTACCCGTCCGGGTCAGGGTCTGCGTACTCGTCCGGGTCAGGGCCTGCGTACTTGTCCGGGTCAGGGTTTTGGTGGCCGCCCAAGTCCGGCTGCCGTGGCGGGTCGGCCGGGTCAGGGTTCCGGTGGCAGCCCAAGTCCGGCTGCCGTGGCGGGTCGGCCGGGTCAGGGTTTTGATGGCCGCCCGGGTCCGGGTTCCGGTAACCGTCCGGGTCCCGCTGCCGTGGCGGGTCGGCCGGGAGGAAGTCGTACGGCTCGAAGGGGGCGCCGTCCCGGCCCCGCGGAGCGTAGCGGTCTTCGCCCCGGTACGACCGCCCGGGAGTCCCGGTGCCTGCCGTGCTCGTGGCGGTCCGGGTCGCGGTCCCGCGCTCCGTGCGGCGCGAGAACCGGCCGCGCAGCGACGCCCACCCCCGGCGACGCTCCTCCTCGGCTCCGGCGGCATGAGCGCCATCCGTCTCCTGCGTGACCTGCCGGGATGCGTCTGCCCCTCGGCGCCCACGCCCTCCCTCCCGGCACCGCCAGGCCCGTACCCCCAGGGCCGCGGGCAGCGCCGTCACCGTGATCCACGACAGGCCGGCGGCGCCCACCTGCCACCACACCGGCCCGAACCGGGCGAGCGCGCCGACGCCGAGCGCGCCGCCCGCGAGGGCCGCGAGCGCGGCCAGCAGGACCGCGGACAGCAGGGCGGCGAGCCCGGCCGCGAAGGCGGTTTGCCCGTGCGACCAGGCAGAGGGCCCGTGCCCCGGCCCGGTCCCGCCCGATCGTGCGCCCGGCCGCCCGCCCGTCGCCGCGCCCGCCGTGCACCAGCCCACCGTCATCCCCGCCAGCACCGGGACCGCGCAGGTCGCCCAGTTCGAGGGTGTTCCCTGGCCCGCGTCCGGTACGGCGGTCAGCAGCGGGAACGGGGGCAGCAGGGGCATCGGGGCCGAGGCGAGCGGGGTCACGGCGTGGCCGGTGCCGAGGAGGAAGCCGGGGCCGAGTGCGTATGCCGCCGCCCACACCGCCGCGTTCGGCGCCAGTGCCAGTCCCAGCAGCAGGACCGCGAACCGCCCCGACCACCCCTCCGTGAGCTGCAGGAACGACGCGCGGGTCGCCCCGCCGTGCCACACCAGCGACACCACCAGCAGCAGCGCACCGGAGCCGACCAGCACCGCCGTACCGGCCGCGGCGGCGCGGACGGCGGCACCGCCGCGGCCCTCGGGGCCGAACAGCAGGGCCCGCGCGGCGGCCGGGAGCACGCCGCGTGCCCGTCCCACCGGCCCGGCCGGTCGCCCGTACGCCGTCCACACCCCGAAACCGGCCGACGCCGCGACGAGCAGCGGCAGGCACACGCAGGTCCACGGCCAGGCCGGCCGCAGCGGGCCCCCGGCCGCGTAGGACGAGGCGGCCACGGCGACGACGAGGTAGCCGAGGACGACACCCGTCCAGGCCGAGCGGGCGGGGAGCAGGGGGCCACCGTCACCGCTCTCGGTGGCGTCCCGCGCCGCACGGTGCACCAGCCACGCCGGCAGTGCCATCAGGAGAAGCGGGGTGACCCCCAGCGGGGCGGGGGCTCCGGAGAGCGTGTCCACACGGACGAGGTCGGCGCCGTGCGCCAGCAGCCACAGCGCGGCGGAGATGTGCAGCGCGCCGCCGGGGCCGCTGTCGGGGTAGGGGGAACTGATCCACAGCACCGTCACGAGCGCGGCGGACGAGCCGAGTCCCAGGCCCGCGGCGAGCACCCCGCCCAGCAGGCCCGCGACCAGGCCGGGGGAACGGTCGTGCAGGCGAGTGCGCAGCCTGGCGCGCAGGGACGGCGGCGACGGGCGGCGAGCGGTCATCTCGGTCACGCCCGCCATGCTCCCAACGCCACGCCTTTTCCCGGCGCAACAGGCGAACCCCGGATGTGTCGCTCAAAATACGTTCATGTGCTTTTTCGTGCGAAGGGGTGGCCAGTGACGCGGAGCCCCGCCACCCCGCTCCCCCCTCCCAGTGAACGCCGACGCCTGCGCGAGGCCGCTTCGCTGACGCGGACTCAGCTCGCCGCACGGCTCGGTGTCCCCCGGGACACGGTGCGCTCGTGGGAGACCGGCCGCACCAAGCCGCGCGGCCGGGAACGGGAGGCGTACGCGGAGGCGCTCGACTGTCTGGCCGCGGAGGCCGCCGAGGCCGCGGCCTCGGTGCGGGTGCCGGTACCGTACGGCGACCACCCCGAGGCCGGGGCCCCACCGGCGGAGCCGCTCACCGCCGGGCCGCCGTCTGCCGCGCCCGGGACGGACACCGCCCCGGACAGCGCCCCGGAAGTCGGTACGGAAGTCGGTACGGAGACAGGCCTGGACATCGGCCCGGACGCCGGTCCCGGTGCTGGGCCGGACATCGGCCCGGACGCCGGTCCGGAGATGGGCCCGGCAGTCCGCCGGGACGCCGGTCCGGACATCGGCCCGGGCAGCGATGATCGGGGCTTTCCGGACAGTGTCCTGTCGGCTCCCTTCTCCGACCCCCTCCCCGATGTCCTCGCACACCCCGGGCCCACCGCCCCCGACACCTGTACGGCACCCGCGCGGACGCCCGCTCAGGCCTTCGACGCGCTCTACACCTGCTGCGCCCCGTCCCTCGCACGGCAGGCCTACCTGCTGACCGGCCGCCGCGACCTGGCGCGCGAGTCGGTCGAGCGCGCCTTCCAGGTGGCCTGGGAGCGCTGGCCCGAGGTGGCCCGCGACCGCGACCCGGCGGGCTGGGTGCGCGCGACGACGTACGAGTACGCGCTGTCCCCCTGGCAGCGCTTCCGCCCCCGCCTCCGGCGCCACGGACCACCGCCCGCCGGCCCGTCGGCCCGCTCCCTCCTGGACGCCCTGCTCACCCTGCCGCGCCCGTACCGGCGCACGCTCCTGCTGTACGACGGTGTCGGCCTCGCCCTGCCCGAGACGGCGGCGGAGACGGAGGCCACCTCACCCGCGGCGGCCAACCGGCTGCTGCACGCGCGCGAGGCCGTCGCCGCCCGGCTGCCCGAGCTGTCGGACCCCGATGCGCTGCGCCACCGGCTCGCCGACCTGGCGTCGGCGGAGCGGCTGCGCGCCGCCAAACCGCAGACGGTGCGCCGGACCAGCGAACGCCGGGCCCGGTTCTGGACGCGGGCGGCCATCGCGTTCACGGCCGCACTGATCGGTACGACGGCGCTTACGCTGCGGTCGGCGCCGACACGGTACGAGCCGCCCGTACCGCCCGGTTCGACGGTGGGCGGCATCCCGCCGAGGATCGCGCCGGGCCCGCTGTCGGACGCGGAGCTGAGGCTGCGCGGCGAGCTGCGCAAGCAGCTGACGAGCGGCCCGGAGCGGCTGGTTCCGCTCCCCGGCTGAACTCCACCGGGCCTCGCACGGGCCCCCAACCCTCCCGAGCCCGCCGCGTCTCGCGCCGCACGCGGGCATGACGACGGGCCCGCCCCCACTGGGGGGACGGGCCCGTCCGTGCGTTCAGAACGCGACCGCTGGAGAGAGCGGCCGTGCGATGAAGTCGGCGGCTGGTTCAGCCGGCGAGGATCTCGCGGGCCAGCTCGGCGGTCTCGGTCGGCGTCTTGCCGACCTTCACGCCGGCGGCCTCGAGGGCCTCCTTCTTCGCGGCGGCCGTACCGGAGGAGCCGGAGACGATGGCGCCGGCGTGGCCCATGGTCTTGCCCTCGGGCGCGGTGAAGCCCGCGACGTAGCCGACGACCGGCTTGGTCACGTTCTTCGCGATGAAGTCCGCGGCCCGCTCCTCGGCGTCACCGCCGATCTCGCCGATCATGACGATCAGGTCGGTCTCGGGGTCAGCCTCGAACGCGGCGAGCGCGTCGATGTGCGTGGTGCCGATGATCGGGTCGCCACCGATGCCGACGGCGGTCGAGAAACCGATGTCACGCAGCTCGTACATCATCTGATACGTCAGCGTGCCGGACTTCGACACCAGGCCGATGCGGCCCGGCTTGGTGATGTCGCCCGGGATGATGCCGACGTTGGACTGGCCCGGCGTGATGATGCCGGGGCAGTTCGGACCGATGATGCGGGTCTTGTTGCCCTTCTTGCCGGCGTACGACCAGAAGGCGGCCGAGTCGTGCACGGCGATGCCCTCGGTGATCACGACGGCCAGCGGGATCTCGGCGTCGATGGCCTCGACGACCGCGTCCTTGGTGAACTTCTCCGGCACGAAGATGACGGAGACGTTGGCGCCGGTCTTCTCGATGGCCTCCTTGACGGTGCCGAAGACCGGTACCTCGTTGCCGTCGAAGTCCACGGACTGACCCGCCTTGCGCGGGTTGACGCCGCCCACGACGGTGGTGCCGTCGCCGAGCATGAGCCTGGTGTGCTTCATGCCGGTGGCACCGGTCATGCCCTGGACGATGACCTTGCTGTCCTTGTTGAGCCAGATAGCCATGGTGTGTTGGTGTCCTCGTCCTCAGTGCTTACTTGGCGGCGTGGGCCAGCTCGGCGGCCTTGTCGGCCGCGCCGTCCATGGTGTCGACGCGCTGGACCAGCGGGTGGTTGGCGTCGGTGAGGATCTTGCGGCCCAGCTCGGCGTTGTTGCCGTCGAGACGGACGACGAGCGGCTTCTCGACCTTCTCGCCGCGGTCCTCCAGGAGCTTCAGCGCCTGGACGATGCCGTTGGCGACCTCGTCGCAGGCGGTGATGCCGCCGAAGACGTTGACGAACACGGAGCGGACGTCCGGGTCGCCGAGAATGATCTCCAGGCCGTTCGCCATCACCTGGGCGGAGGCACCGCCACCGATGTCCAGGAAGTTGGCGGGCTTGACGTTGCCGTGCTTCTCACCGGCGTACGCGACGACGTCCAGGGTGCTCATGACGAGACCCGCGCCGTTGCCGATGATGCCGACCTCGCCGTCGAGCTTGACGTAGTTGAGGTTCTTCTCCTTGGCGGCGGCCTCGAGCGGGTTCGCCGCGGCCTTGTCGTGGAGGGCCTCGAAGTCGGGGTGGCGGAACTCGGCGTTGTCGTCCAGCGACACCTTGCCGTCCAGGGCGATGACGTCGCCGGAGGCGACCTTGGCCAGCGGGTTCACCTCGACCAGGAGGGCGTCCTCCTTGATGAAGGTGTCCCACAGCCGGACCAGGACGTCGGCGACCTTGCCGGCCACCTCGGCCGGGAACTTGGCCGCGGCCACGATCTCCTGGGCCTTCGCCGTGTCCACACCGTCGGTGGCGTCGATCGCGATCTTCGCGACGGCCTCCGGACGGTTGGCGGCCACCTCCTCGATGTCCACGCCGCCCTCGACGGAGGCAATGGCGAGGAAGGTGCGGTTGGCACGGTCGAGGAGGAAGGAGACGTAGTACTCCTCCAGGATCTCCGGTGCCGTCTCGGCGATCATCACCTTGTGGACCGTGTGGCCCTTGATGTCCATGCCGAGGATGTCCGTCGCCCGTGCGACGGCCTCGTCCGGGGTGCCGGCGAGCTTCACGCCACCGGCCTTGCCACGCCCGCCGACCTTCACCTGGGCCTTGACGACGGACTTGCCACCGAGACGCTCAGTGGCTGCGCGGGCCGCCTCAGGCGTGTCGATGACTTCACCGGCCAGCACCGGTACATCGTGCTTGGCGAAGAGGTCCCTCGCCTGGTACTCGAACAGGTCCACGCGCTTCCGTCCCTATCAGTGATCTCGCGGTTCGTTGTCTGCGTGGGCGTGCCGCGAGGGCAACGTGACGTCCGCCGTCTGTTCAGTCAGTCAGTCACAAGGGAGGCGCACACGGTGTCCGAGGGCGCGGCATGTCCGTCTCGCAGGTTATCGCCGCCAGTGGAACGCTTCTCAATCGCATGTCACACCTGAGCGGTGATACCTGTCACATGATGTCGGAATCACTGGCACACCGTGCCGTGAAAGAGAGGCCTCACCGGGCTGGGGTTGACCCGGTGAGGCTCCCGGACAACCCCGGGGAACGGCGAACACGCCGGTCACCGGGGTGCGGTGCGACCGGTCCCCACCTCAGGGGGGCCGGCCCGCACCTCCCGCGAGGGCTTCGGCCGGACGGACCGACGGCTTTCGGCCGTCCGGGTCCCGCCACCCTCACGGAGCCGAGCGCCCGCCCCGGCCTTGACGCCGGGACGGACGAAGAGGGGGAGGGTGCCCCGGCCGGCGGCGCCGGGACACCCGGCGCTCATCAGATGCCGTACGGGGTGCCGTGCGCGGTGCCGATGGCGGTGTCGTACGCGGTACCGGGAGTGGTGTCGTACGCGGTACCGGGAGTGATGTCGTACGCGGTACCGGGGGTGGAGTCGTACGCGGTGTCGTAGGCGGCGCCGAAGGTGTCGTACGCCGTACCGGACGGGGTGTCGTACGCGGCGCCGGACGGAGTGGCGTACGGCGAGCCGTACTGGAGGTCCGTCGTGTGAGCGGGCGCGTCCTGCACGTAGCCGTGCACGTCCTGGGTGAAGCCCTGGAGGTTCTGGGCGTAGCCCAGCGTGTAGTGGGCGTAGGCAGGGGTGATCGACTCGGTGAGACCCTCGGTGAAGGACTCGGCCCGACCCGTGACGCCGTACGCGAAACCGGTCGCGCTGTCGCCGACGCCGTACGCGAACGGCTCCGCCATGTCGGTGGCGGTGTCCGCCAAGGGCTGTGCGGCATGGGCGACGCCGTACGCGAACGGCTCCGTCTCACCCACGACACCCTCGGCGAAACCGCCCGTCCGCCCGGTGACGTCGTAGGCCACCGTCGTCATGGACCCCACGGTGTGGTCCGCGAACGCCCGCACGTCGCCGGTGACGCCGTACACCTGCCCGCTCGCGTCGGCGACGGCCTGCCGGGCGACGGCGACGGTGCCGGTGACGTGGCCCGGCACGGCGGACACGGACGCCCGGGCCGTACCCGCGGTCCTGTCCGCCTCGCCCCCGACGGAATCCAGGGCGTCGGAGAGACGGGACTCGACACGCGCGACCGTGGTCTGCGCGGTGCCGGTGACGTCCCTGGCCGCGAGCCGGGTGGTGGTGGTCGTGTCGGCGGCCGTGCCGTCGGCGAGTGCGAACATCTGGTCGGCACTGGCGGGCGTGACACGCTCGGCGCCACGCACCTGCGCGTGCACGGCCGGGCGGGCGCCGTGCAGCTTCGTCTGGGCGGCGGCCAGGGCCTTTTCCAGCTCGGGCGCGAAGGCGGCCAGCGGGCCGAAGAGGTAGTCGACCGTGCCCTGCGGCCAGTCCGGAACGGTGTCGGAGACCGCTTGAGCGGTGACACCGGTCACCTGGCCGGTGATGCCGGTCGCCCTGCCGGTGACGCCGCCCGCCTGGCCGGTGATGCCGGTCGCCCGGCCGGTGACGTCCGTGTCGGCGCTCACACCGATGCCGGCGTCGGCGGCGGCGCGGGCGGCCGCGGCACCCTGAACGGCCTCCGCGCCGCGGACCTTCGACGCCTGAGAGACGGTGACCTTCGCGTCGACGTAACGGCGGGCCTGCTCGGCGGCGTCCGCGGCGGTCGACGTGGCCGTGCCGGTGACGCCCTCGACGGTCCGGGTCGCGCCGCCGACGGTGCCCCGTGCGTCGGCGGTGTCGTCGACGGTGCGGGACGCGTGGCCGGACACGCCGGACACGGTGTCCTGCACGCCGGAGACGACGCCGGTGACCGTGTCGGAGACGGTGCCGGTGATGACGCCGAGGAGGCCGCCGGCGTCCGGGGCGGTCGCGGCGGCCTCAGTGGTGTGGTCCAGCACGGAGAGGGAGGAGGGCGGCAGTTCGTCGGCGGTGGCGGTGGCGGAGCCCAGCGCCCACGCGCCGGTGACGCCGGCGGCTATGACGATGGAGCGGCGGATGTTCTTGTTCATACGTGCGTCAGTTCCTTGGTTCACGGTGCCGGTGCTCGTGAGAGCTCCGGGACTCTGAAGGCTTGAGGACATTTCCGGGCCGAGGGCCTGGCGGACCGACGTGGCGTACGGCGGTCGCGGCCCCGGCGGGCTGTCGTCCGGCGATGGGGTCCGGACGGGCGGGCAGACCTGATCCACCCCCGCGCGGCAGGTCTACGGCGAGGTGGGGGCCTGTCTCTAGGCGGGGAAGACGGGAATGTCCCGGTACCGGTCCCGGGTCTCGGCCGCGTCCACGCGCGCGGCGGCACCCGGCACGAGCACCAGCGGCGCCCGGTGAACCGGGGTGAGGGCGGGCGCGTCGCCGTACCGCGAACCGGCTTGGTCGGTGGCGGCACGGTTGCCCAGCATCCCGTCCGGCTCACCGCCGGGAGGCTGCTGGAAGGGCGCGGGCGGTGCGGCGTGCGCGTCGGGCGCGGGCCGCTGCCCGTGCGTCCCGCGCCAGATGGCGGGCGCCGGGGCTGCCTGGGGGCACGAACCGCGTGTCGTGCCGGTGCCGTCCGACGTGCCGGTGGAGGAGGCGCGGCCCTCGCTCCCGTCGGCGGATGCCTGGTCGGCGGGACCGCCGGGAGCCGGGGTGTCGGTGGCCGGGGCGGGCAGGGGCAGCGGAAGGAACGGCAGGTGCGCGAACGGGGGCAGCCCGGGCAGCGTCGAGTGCGACGGCATGGTGTCCGCATCGTCCGGCATGCCGCCCAGGCTCCCGCCGAGCAGATCCTGGATGCGCTCGCTGCCCCACTCGAGACCGTCGGTGACGCGCTGGGCCCGGTCACGCAGACCTCGGGTCACGGGCGTGATGCCGCCGCCGAGGCCGTCGGTCAGGGCAGCGGTCCGGTCTTCTGCCCGGTGCCCGGCGGGCGGCTCCGCCGACGCGACGGCACCGGTCGCCCGCGTCGCGGGGCTCACGGCCCCACCCGCCGCGGAACCGTCAGCCGAACCGATTGCCGACTCGGCTTCCGGACCCGCTGTCGGACCGGCTTGCGCGCTCGCCACCGCCGACGGCACACTCTCCGCCGCCTGTGCCCGCTGCCCGCACAGCAGCCCGAGCGCGAACACACCGCCCGCCAGCAGCACCACGTGGAGCGCACGCCGCCCGGCCACTGCGCGCAGGACGCGGGCGGTGGCTCCGAACAGGGCTGCCGACCAGACCAAGAGGGGGACATTCCTCCCGTACGGCGAAACGGTTGACGTGTCACGAGCGGTGACTGCGCGCCGAATCCTCGCATGCGACTCCTGCGGTTGTGCAAGACCCGCGTTACGGATGACGGCTCATGTCTGTTTTGCCGCCCCGAGCTCGCTGTCCGGTACCGGCAGCGGCCGCTTCTCGATCGCCGCCGCCATCACCTCCGGGAACAGGTCCGGCGTACAGGCGAAGGCCGGGGCGCCCAGTGCGGCGAGCGCCGCCGCGTGCTCCCGGTCGTACGCGGGCGTCCCCTCGTCCGACAGCGCGAGCAGCGTCACGAACTGCACCCCCGACGCCTTCATCGCCGCCACCCGCTTCAGCATCTCGTCCCGGATGCCCCCTTCGTAGAGGTCGCTGATCAGCACGACCACCGTGTCCGCGGGCCGGGTGATCCGCGACTGGCAGTAGGCCAGCGCCCGGTTGATGTCCGTACCGCCGCCGAGCCGAGTGCCGAACAGGACGTCCACGGGGTCGTCCAGTTGGTCGGTGAGGTCCACGACCGCCGTGTCGAACACGACGAGCCGCGTACTGACCGACCGCATGGACGCGAGCACCGCCCCGAACACCGACGCGTACACGACTGACGCCGCCATCGAACCCGACTGGTCGACGCAGAGGACGACGTCCTTCTTCACGGACCGCGACGCCCGCCGGTGGCCGACGAGCCGTTCCGCAACGACCGTGCCGTACTCCGGGAGGTAGTGCTTGAGGTTCGCGGCGATCGTGCGGTTCCAGTCGATGTCGTGATGGCGGGGCCGACCGGTACGGGCGCTGCGGTCGAGCGCGCCGGTGAGCGTGGCCCGGGTGCGGGTGGCGAGCCGCCGCTCCAGGTCCTCGACCACCTTGCGCACGACCGTCCGTGCCGTCTCCCTCGTCGTGTCCGGCATCGCCTTGTTCAGCGACAGGAGCGTGCCGACGAGGTGCACGTCGGCCTCCACCGCCTCCAGCATCTCCGGTTCGAGCAACAGCGTGGCGAGCCCGAGCCGGTCGATGGCGTCGCGCTGCATGACCTGCACGACGGACGAGGGGAAGTACGTGCGGATGTCACCGAGCCAGCGCGCCACCGACGGCGCCGACGCCCCGAGCCCCGCCGCACGCTCCCGGCCCGCCCGCGGTGTCCCGCTCTTACCGTAGAGCGCGGCCAGCGCCCCGTCCATCGCCGCGTCCCGCCCCGACAACGCATGCTCCGTACCGTCGGCGGCCTCGCCCCCCAGCACCAGCCTCCACCGCCGAAGCCGCTCACCCGGCTGTCCATCCGGCTGACCACCCGGCTGACCATCCCCCTGCCCACCCGACTGCCCACCCGACTGCTCACCCAGGGGCTCGCGGCCGTCGGGCACGGGACCGGCCGGGGCAGACCGGTCAACCGGGAAAGGCCGAACGGACCCGGCAGACGCCGCATCGGCCGGAGCAGACCAGCCCGCCGGGACAGACGCCGCACCGAACAGAGCAGACCGATCCGCCGGGACAGGTCGACCGGACCGGGCAGACGCCGCATCGGCCGGAGCAGGCCGACCGGCCAGGGCGGACACCGCACCGGCCAGAGCAGACCAATCCGCCGGGACAGGCCGATCGGCCGGGACAGGCACCGCATCGGCCGGAGCAGACCAGCCCGCCGGGACAGACGCCGCATCGACCGGACCGTAACGGTCGGTCAGAGCCCGAGCAGGCGCCGCGGCGGTGGCCTGCGTGACCGCGACGGTCCGGTCGGCCGCAGCCACATCCGACCCGTCGGTCGCGGCCGGCCCCTCGCCCGAGTTCGTCGCTCCGGCGTCACTCGCTTCGGCCGCCACACCGCACCCCCACCAGATCGCCGTCCACCGCACCGTCCCCCCTCGCCGCACTCTCGGCCCCCACGGCACCCCCAGCCGCCCGGGTCCCCCCTGTCCCCCCTGTCCCCCCAGCCACCCCGCTTCCCAACAACAGCCGCACCGCCGGCAGCACGGCGTCCGCGCGCTCGGTGTCCGGGTCGGCCGCGAACCCGGGTATGCCGGCGCCGGCGGCACCCGCGGTGCTCCCCCGTGCCCCCGGTCCACGCCGGACCAGCTCGCCGAGGGTCCGCCGCACCCCGGGCTCGTACGCCGAGAACGTGCGCCGGAGCAGCGGCAGTACGTCCGTGAACGCGTCCGCCGGTACGCCGGTCAGCCACGCGTCGACCAGGCCGAGCAGCCGCTCGTCGTGCACGAGCAGCATCCCGCCCCCGGAGCCGCCGCCGACGAAGCCCTCGATCCACGCGGCGGCGTCCGCCGGCGGGGTTCCCGGGGACAGCACGAGGCTCATGAGCCGGGCCGCCTCGTCGTGCGGCAACTCCCCGTCGTCCAGCAGGAGCCGCACGGCGCGCCCCCGGACGACACCCGGCACGGAGTCGCGCCCGGACAGCGTCCGCAGCACACCCCGCCAACGACCACGCAGGTCACCGCGTGGGTCGTCGCACAGGTCGCCGCTCGTGACGCCGCGCAGGTCGCCGCGTGCGTCACCGGCCGGATCGCCGCGTGAGTCGGCACGACGATCGGCATGCCGATCAGCGGGCCCGGGCGCCGGACCGGGGGCGTTGTCCAGGAGATCCACCGCCCCGTGCACGGCGTCCACGTGACGCCGCATCTCCTCGGCCGCGTCCGCGTCCAGCCCGGCGCAGGCGGGCGGCAGGCCGACGAAGACGCGCTCGGCGAGCCCCGCAGCGACTTCGGTCAGCGCGGCGGTGTCCGTCCCGCGCACGTCCCCGTACCGCAGTGCGCGGACCAGCGCGGGAAGGGCCTGGGCGAGATGCCCGACGTCGGTGTCGAGCGCGGCCCGGTCGGCGAGGATCCGCATCACCGCCGGCAGCGCGTCGGGCAGTCCGGCCAGCAGGCAGCGCTCGGCGAGCACGGTCACGCCGGCCAGGTCCGGAGCCGCCACCGCGTCCGCCTCGGCCTTCGCGGTGGCGGCGGCGAGCACGGTCGTCCCCCACACCCCTGCCTCGGCGACCCGCACGGCCAACTCGGGCTCCCAGCGCAGCCGCCAGGTCTCGCGGAACGTCCCCGTGCTGCCCCGCGAGGCCTCCGCCTCGCCCCATGCGACGCCGAGCAGCCGCAGCCGGTGCAGGAGTCTGCTGCGCCCGGCGTCGGTCTCCTTGCGCAGGTCGAGCTCCAGCTCCCGCTCCCGTGCCTCCGGTTTGAGCCGCAGTCCGCGTTGTGCCCGGGCGAGATCCCGCTGGAGCGGCACCGCGGGCGCCGCAGGCGGCACCTCGCCCATCGCGTCCCCGACGACCAGCCGGTCGTGCACGAGCGCCAACGGCACGTCCGAGCCGTCGCACATCACCGCCCGCACCGCGTCGGTCGTCTCGCTCAGCCCGGGCAGCGGACGGCCGCGCATCGCGGCGAGGGTCTCCGCCAACCGCACCGCCTCGATGACGTGCGCCGGGGAGACGATCCGGTCCTCGGCACGCAGCAGCCCGGCGACCCGGGTGAGCCAGCGCTCGACCGGCCGGTCCGGCACACCGAACAGATGCCCGTACCAACCCGGCGAGTCGATGCCCGCGCCGTAGCCGCTCGACCGGGACAGCCTCCGGTTCGTCCACGGCACCCATGTCATGTCTACCTTGACCTTGGGCAGGCCCTTCAGCAGCGCGCGGTCGGCGGCGACGGTGGTCCGCCGCCGCAGCGCGGGCACGTGCCACGCCCCGCACACCACGGCCACCGCGTCACCGGACTCCCGCCGCGCCGCCCTCAGCCGGAGCCGCATGTGCGCCTCCCGCACGGCGTCCCGCCCGCGTCCGCCGTCCCCGTAGGTCTCCCGCAGGGCGCCCATCGCCTCCTCGAGCGCGATGAACGGCGCGAGCGGGTCCCCCTCCGCACCGCCGCGGTGTTCGACCACGTCCTCCCACCAGCGCTCGGGATCGTCGTGACCGGCGGTCTCGGCGAGCACGGCGAGGGGGTCGACACGGAGGGCCGCTCGGCGGTCTTCGTCACCGTCCTGCGGTGGACGGTCCTGCGCGTCGCGGGCCGCGGCGCGCGAGGCCGTGGCCGCACCGCTCGCCGCGTCACGGTCGCCGTTGCCGGACGTGGCGTCGCCCCCCAGGGCCAGGGTGTGCGTGGCGGGCAGGTCGATGAAGCGGGCCGGGACCTCGTGTTCCAGGGCCCAGCGGATCGCGACCCATTCCGGGGAGAACTCGGCCAGCGGCCAGAACGCCGAGCGACCCGGCTCGTCCACGGCGTGGGCGAGCAGCGCGACCGGCGGACGCATGGCCTCGTCACCGGCCAGCGGGATCAGGCCGTCGGCCTCGGGCGGTCCCTCGATCAGCAGGACGCGGGGCCGGGCGGCCTCCAGTGCCGCCCGGACGGCCCGCGCCGAACCGGGCCCGTGATGACGCACCCCGAGCAACAGCGGCCCCCCGCCGAACGCTTCAGCGCCGGTCACACCGGCCCCCGCTCCTCCGGGGCCACCGGGAGTCGTCGTGGGCGGCCGAACCCCGGCGCCCCGACCGGCCGCCGTCGCCGGGCGTGCCGGGGACCCCCGCGGCCGTCGTCCCGTCCGTCGCGGTGTCCGCCGCCGCGAACCACACCGCACGCCCCACCGCACTCAGGTCACGGCTCACGCGCTCACCTCCCGGCAGGCGCGGTAGAAGTCCGTCCAGCCGTCCCGCTCCCGCACGACGGTCTCCAGGTACTCCTGCCAGACGACCCGGTCGGCCGCCGGGTCGCGGACGACGGCGCCCAGGAGACCGGCGGCCACGTCGCCCGCCCGGAGTACGCCGTCGCCGAAGTGCGCGGCCAGGGCCAGCCCGTTGGTGACGACGGAGATCGCTTCGGCCGTGGACAGCGTGCCACTGGGCGACTTCAGCTTCGTACGGCCGTCGGTCGTGACCCCGTCGCGCAGTTCACGGAAGACGGTCACGACCCGGCGGATCTCGTCCACGCCGTCGGGCACGGCGGGCAGGTCGAGGGAGCGGCCGATCTGGTCGACGCGGCGCGCGACGATGTCGACCTCCGCCTCCGGGGTCTCGGGCAGCGGTAGGACGACCGTGTTGAAGCGGCGGCGCAGCGCGCTGGACAGGTCGTTGACGCCGCGGTCGCGGTCGTTGGCCGTGGCGATCAGGTTGAAGCCGCGCACGGCCTGCGTCTCCGCGCCCAGCTCGGGTATGGGCAGCGTCTTCTCCGACAGGATCGTGAGGAGCGAGTCCTGGACGTCGGCCGGGATCCGCGTCAACTCCTCGACGCGGGCCGTCATGCCCTCCGCCATGGCCCGCATGACCGGGCTGGGCACCAGAGCGCCGCGACTGGGGCCGTGGGCGAGCAACTGCGCGTAGTTCCACCCGTACCGGACGGCCTCCTCCGGGGTGCCGGCCGTGCCCTGGACCAGCAGCGTCGAGTCGCCGCTGACGGCCGCGGCGAGATGCTCGGACACCCAGGTCTTGGCGGTGCCGGGGACACCGAGCAGCAGCAGGGCGCGGTCGGTGGCGAGCGTGGTGACGGCGACCTCGACGATGCGGCGCGGCCCCACGTACTTGGGTGTGATCACGGTGCCGTCCGGCAGCGTGCCGCCCAGCAGGTACGTCGCGACGGACCACGGCGACAGCTTCCAGCGGGCGGGGCGCGGCCGGTCGTCGTGCGCGGCCAGCGCGGTCAGTTCGTCGGCGAAGGCGTCCTCGGCGTGCGGTCGCAGCACCTCCGGTCCGGGCACGGGCGTGTTCCCCCCGGTGCCTGCGACAGCGGGCTCGGAGTCCTTCCGACTGGGATCTGAGAGTGCGGTGTCCACGGAAACTGGCATGGCTGAGTCCCCCTCCAGCTCGGCCGGTTCGGATCTGACTCCACACTGCACCACGCCACTGACAACGCACTCTGACCTGCGCAAACGCCACTCGCCGGGCCGATTGTCAGTGGGGGGACCTACCTTCGATGTCATGACTCAGCAGGGGGTGCGCAGGACCGCGGACCAGGTGCTGGCACGGGCATCTGACGACGCGTCGCGCAGGGCGGGGAGCAGGCTCGGCGTGGCCGGCGCGTGGTCGGGGGCCGGCCGGGACGGGGGGACGGCGTGGGGGCTGTGCGGGGGCAGCGGCAGCCAGAGCGGCAGCGGGCCGTATCGGACGGTCGTCGACCTGGCGGACGCGTCCGGCCCGGAGTATGGGTGCAGTTGTCCGAGCAGGAAGTTCCCGTGCACGCACGCGATCGGCCTGCTTCTGCTGTGGGCGGGCGATGCCGACGCGGTGCCTCCGGGGCAGCCGCCGGACTGGGCGGCGCAGTGGCTGACCACGAGACTCGCCGCGAGAAGGGAGCGGGCGGAGGCGACGCGCCCGGCGGATGAGATCGCCTCCAGTCCCGATGCCCGGTCCGACTTTGATACCGGGTCCGGGTCCGCTACCGGCTCCGGGTCCGGGCCGGGGGCCGGAGACGGGCCGGGAGCCGGAGACGACCCGGGGGTTGACTCCGGGCCGACGTCCGGTGCGGCCGATCCCGGGGCGGCGCGGCGCAGGGCGGAGCGCCGGGCCGAGCGGATCACCGCGGGCGCCACGGAGCTGGAGCAGCGGCTGGCGGACCTGCTGCGCGCCGGTCTGGCCGGTGCCGAGCAGGCGGGGTACGGGCTGTGGGAGGAGACGGCGGCCCGCATGGTCGACGCCCAGGCCCCCGGGCTGGCCTCGCGGGTGCGGGAGCTGGGGACGATCCCGTCGTCCGGCCCGGACTGGCCGGTGCGGCTGCTGCAGGAGTCGGCGCTGCTGCACCTCCTCAACCGCGCCTGGCTGCACCGCGAGCAGCTGCCGGACGGCCTGGCGGCCACGGTCCGCTCCCGCACGGGCCTGACCGCCGTACCGACGGGCCCGCCGGTACGGGACCGGTGGCTGGTCCTCGCCCAGTACGACACGGCCGACAGCCGCCTGACGACCCGCCGCATCTGGCTGTACGGCGCGGACTCGCACCGCACGATGCTCGTCCTCTCCTACGGCGCCGCGGGCCGCGCCCCCGAGCTGGCGCTACCGGTGGGGCTGACGCTGGAGGCGGAGCTGTCGCCGTATCCAGGTGAGGCCCGGCAGCGGGCGGCGCTGGGCGAGCGGTTCGCCACAGCGGCGGCGGACGCGGCGGCGGACCTGCGCCCGCCGGGCGTCTCCACGGCCCGGGCGATCGCCGGTTACGGCACGGCACTGCGGGACGACCCGTGGCTGGAGTCGGTGCCGGTGACGCTGGACAGGGTCGTGCCGGCCCGGGACGGGGACGCCTGGCAACTGGCGGACGCCGACGAGGACACGGCCCTGCCACTGACCCCGGCCGCCCGTTCCCGGCCCGGGCTGTGGCGCCTGGTCGCGCTGTCGGGCGGCGCGCCCGTCAGGGTCTTCGGCGAATGCGGCCACCAGGGCTTCACCCCGTTGACGGCCTGGCCGGAGAAGGGAGGCACCGCGGTCCCGCTGTGCTGACCGGCCTTCCGCGGGGACCGGCCTCGCCACCGAAGGCAGACCGTACGAGAGGACAGAACCGCATGAGCAGCGCCCCGACCCCCGGGCGGGCCCCCGCCTGGGAAGAACTGGTGACGGCCGCGCTCCTCGGCACAGCGCGGCGTACGCCGCCGGGCTGTGCGCCGGGCCCTGACGCCCCGCTCGCGCTGCTGGACGCCGCGGCCGAGGAGACCGTACGTCGCCGCGCCGGCCTGCGTCCCGCGCGTGCCGCGCACCGGCCGGAACCGGCGCCCGAGGACACCCGCCCGCCCCTGCCGCCCGCCGCCGCCCGCCGACTGGCGATGCTGCTGGCCGGCCGGCCGGGTGCGTCCGGCGGAGGCCGCAGAGGGACGGCGCCCGACCTGATGGAACTGCTGCCGCAATGGCTGGCCACCGCCAACGCCCGCGGTTACGCGGCCCCTCCCGAGGCGCTGCCCGCGCTGCTGGACGCGGCCCGGGGCCGGACCGACCTGCGTCCGGCGGCGCTGGCCTTCGCGGGACCGCGCGCACTGTGGCTGGCCCGCCTGAACCCGGACTGGCGCTTCGCCCTGCGCACCACCCCGGGCGGCGGCACCACCCTGCCCCGCCGGGAGGAGACCGACCGCGTACGGCGACTGTGGCGGGAGGGCCTGTTCGCCGAGCGCGTCGCCCTGCTCTGCGAGCTGCGCGCCCGCGACCCGGACGCCGCGCGCGAGCTGCTCGTGTCGACCTGGGCGACGGAGCGGGCCGAGGACCGGCTGATGTTCCTCGACTCCCTGCGTACGGGACTGACCTCCCGGGACGAGCCGTTCCTCGAGCAGGCGCTCGCCGACCGCAGCCGGAACGTCAGGGCGACGGCGGCGGAGCTCCTGTCCGCCTTGCCGGAATCGGCGCTCGCCGCGCGGATGGCGGCCAGAGCCGGAGCCTGCGTGGCCCTCGACCACACGCACAGCACCCCGGCCATCGGCGTCGAGGCCCCCCACGAGTGCGACGCCGCGATGGAGCGGGACGGCGTCATGCCCAAGCCGCCCGCCGGCCGGGGTGAACGCTCGTGGTGGTTCGGCCAGCTGGTGGAGGCGGCCCCGCTCGGCATGTGGTCCCGCGGGCTGGGGGGCCGTACGCCGCGGGAGATCGTCGCGCTCCCGGTCACCGACGGCTGGCAGGGCGAGCTGCACGCGGCATGGTGCCGGGCGGCGGTGCGGCAGCGGGACGCGGCCTGGGCGCGGGCCCTCCTCGGGGAACCCACGGCACCGGAGGCGGGCGGCCCGGGAGCGGTGTCCCTCGCCGAACGCGCCAAGCTGCTGGGCACGCTGGCCGCCGGGGAGCGTGCCGAATGGGTGGCGGGGTTCATCGCGACGCACGGGCTGTCCGAGGCGTTCCAGCTGCTCGGGGTGTGCGCGGTGCCGTGGTCGCCGCCGCTCGGCCGGGCCGTGGTCGACGCGCTGAACATCGCGCGGGACGCGGGCAGTTACCCGTGGAGCTTCAGCGGCGTGATGGGCCTGGCCGAGCGCTGCCTCGACCCCTGTGAGGCAAGCCGTCTGGACGGCCTCCTGGCCGTGCCGGACGAACCGGAGGACGCGTCGCCGGGCGCCGGAGGCTACTGGGCGGAAGCATTCCAGCGCCTGGTGACGACCCTGCGGCTGCGCGCGGCGATGACGGACGAGCTACGGCCGGCCGGTAAGCCGGGCGGGGTGTGAGCGCGAGTGGCCGACGAAGCTCCGTCCACGGCGACCGGCACGCGCCGGGACCGCGGCCGGCTCGGCGCGACCCTTCGCCACCGGAACTACGGCCCACCGGCACGACGCCCGCCAGCACAGCTGCCGCAAGACGGACGACGGCATCGACCACTCGATTACTCGCCCTCTCGGCCACTCGGCCACTCGCCACTCGGGGGGCGCCCCTCGGCAGGGTCGCCCCTCGACAGGATCGCCCCTCGGCCACTCGCCAGGATTGCCCCTCGGCGAGGATCACGCCTCGTCCCCGGCCGGGCGGCCCGTCGGCCGAAGTCACGTCCCGACGGAGGTCAGGCCTCGGCCGGCTGCCTCACGTTCGCCCGCACCCACTCCACGATCGACGCGGTCGTCGCCCCGGGCGTGAAGATCTCCGCGACGCCCTTCTCCTTCAGCGGGGCGATGTCCGCCTCGGGGATGATCCCGCCGCCGAAGACGAGGATGTCCGCCGCGTCCCGCTCCTTCAGCAGCTCGATCACGGCTGCGAAGAGCGTGTTGTGCGCGCCGGACAGAATGGACAGCCCGATCGCGTCGGCGTCCTCCTGGATCGCGGTGCCGACGATCTGCTCGGGAGTCTGGTGGAGGCCGGTGTAGATGACCTCCATACCGGCATCGCGCAACGCACGCGCGATCACCTTCGCCCCGCGATCGTGGCCGTCGAGCCCCGGCTTGGCCACCACCACGCGGATCGGACCGGCTGCCACACCCATCACTGCCTCCATCACGACTACACCATCCGGTACGGAACCGTACGGTCCCGGTCCCACACCGGCCCGGGAAGTGAACGAACGTTATCTCCAGCATCCCGCAAGCAGCCGTTTCACGGTGCACAGGGAGGGGGAAATCACACAGGGGGACACGTTCATCGCGCACCGTTCACGGCCCCGACGACCCGTACCGCCCCCACTAAAACGTACTGCCCGTGCCGCACGTACCGCCCACACGCACGGCACGGTGCCCCACCACCAGGACGGAGCTCTCACGGGAGCCGAGACGAAGCCGTCGTACCGCCACGGCGAGGCCGCGCGCCACGGCGGCACGGCAGCACGGCGAGTACGACCGGTAGGACGGGTAGGGCGGATACGGCGGGTACCGCGCATCCGGCGAGGACGCCCGCCTCCCGCGCCTCCCACTCGCCCTCCTCGCCGCTCCCCACCAGAGCACCCGGGGGACAGAGCCGCCCTTCGGGTGCCGACAGGAGGTCGGTCATGAAGGTCACCGGATCAGCCCCGCCCCTCCTGCCCCTGTGCCGTCGCCTGCTGCCGGCGGGCCTGGCCGGGGTGCCGCGCGTGCCGGCGGCCCTCCTCAGGGCGACAGCCCTGGAGATCGCGATCCTGGCCGCACACCTCGTGCTCTACCCCTCCGGCATCGCCCAGGAGCGTCCCGCCCGGCCCGCGCTCCCCGAGCAGGACGACGGCACGGCACGCCTGCCCTCCGACACCGGGCCCCCGGTCGTGCTGCTGCACGGCCTCGTCGACAACCGGTCGGTGTTCGTCCTGCTGCGCCGCAGCCTGGCCCGGCACGGCGGCGGTCGGCAACGGATCGAGTCGCTCAACTACTCGCCGCTGACCCGCGACATCCGCACCGCCGCCGAGCTGCTGGGCAGGCACATCGAAGAGATCTGCGAGCGCACGGGCAGCGCGCGGGTCGACATCGTGGGCCACAGCCTCGGCGGCCTGATCGCCCGTTACTACGCGCAGCGGCTCGGTGGTGACGCCCGCGTCCGCACACTGGTGACCCTGGGAACGCCGCACTCCGGGACCCGGGCCGTGCCCCTGGCCGACGCGCACCCGGTCGTGCGCCAGATGCGTCCGGGTTCGCCGGTGATCGAGGAGCTGACCCGCCCGGCGCCCGGCTGCCGGACACGCTTCGTCAGCTTCTGGAGCGACCTGGACCACGTGATGGACCCGCCGGAGGCGGCCCGCCTCGACCATCCCGACCTGACCGTGGAGAACGTCCTGGTGACCGGGATCGGCCATCTCGCCCTGCCGGTTCACCCGGCGGTCGCGACCCGCATACGCCACGCCCTCGACGCCGACCACCCGGACACCGGCACCGCGCCATGCGCGGACGACCTGACAGTGGCCTGACGGTACGACCACCCCGTGACGACGGCCGCCGCGCCGACGCACCCGCGTCGACGGCGCACGCGGCGACGGCGCACGCCACCCGCCCGCGGCTCGCCGGCAGCCCTCCCGGAGCGCAACGGACGGCGGCAACAGCGGGACACCCGCCGCTCCCCGGAAGAGTCGGGCCCGGCTCGCCCCAACACGCCCGAACCGGGTGATACCCCCACACGCGCTCGCCACCCGGCCCGCACCCGAACTGCGTTCCGAACAAAGGTGATCCCGGCCGGACGCAAAGCCGATCACCTTCGAACGTTCATCGAACACAACGCCAAAGTCGTGCCCGCCGTCCGCCGAAAGACGGCCGAATGCCCGTTTCCTGCGAGTGGGAAACCTGGGGAAGATTGTCGAGCCCGCATACCGCCGGGTACAGTCGCCGCACTGCTCTGGCAGCCCCTGTTGTCGAGGCGAAAGAGAAGTTGGTGAACGACCGTCACCCGTCGGGGACCATGACCACCCCGGCTCCGGCTTCCGACGCCGCCTCCGCGGACTACGCGTCCTACGGGACCCCGGAAAACCAGTACGGCGACTTCACCACGTACGACGCCTACGACGCCACCGCTTTTGGCGCCGCCTCCTACGACCCGGGAGCGCACGCCACGACCAGCTTCGCGACCGACCCCCTCTTCGGTGACCTCCCCGGCAGTGACTATGCCGTGGCCGGCACCACCGGCGCGTACGACGCCACCCAGTGGACGACCGGCGGCCAGGGAGCGGCACTCGACTACGACGCCGCGTACGCCGCCCAGCAGCAAGTCGCCCAGCACGCCGGGTACGACACGGGCACCTACGACGCGACCGCCTGGACGTCCGGTTATCAGCAGGTGCCCGCCGGGGCGCAGCAGCCCGGCGCGCCCGACGCCACCGGCCAGTGGGATGCCGGTTCCTGGGTCCAGCCCGACCAGTCGGGCAACCCGGCCGACCAGACCCAGCAGTGGGAATGGGGCACGCAGGCTTTCGACACCGGAGCGTACGACGCGACGCAGTGGAACGCGGACAGCGCCGCACAGCCGACGGAGACCTACGAGCAGCACGGCGAGTCCTACGACGAGCGGGCCGACGCGGCCTACGACCGGACGCCGTACACCGAATACAACGATGTCGCGGACCATGCCCGCTCCCCGTACGGCGATCCGGACCAGGATCTCCCGGACTCCGCGGGCGCTGCGGCGGGTGGCGAATCCTTCACTCCGAGCGGCGGGCCGCGCACCCCGCTCCTCGACGAGCAGGAAGAGGTCGTCGTCACTCCGGGCCGCGCGGCCTCTCGCGCCGGTGCCCGTTCCCGCCGCCGCTCCCCCGCCAAACGCTCGGCGCTGATGACGGTCGCGGTGCCCTCGGCCTGCGTGATGGGTGTCGCCGGGATCGCCGCCGCCTCGGTGAGCGGCATGAGCGAGGACGGCGCCCAGGAGACCAGCGCGTCGGCCGCCGACGCGAAGCCCGTGCAGCCGGCCACCGCCAACAACAAGCTGGACACCCAGCTGGCAAGCCTCACCGCGGGCGCCGACGACTTCGCCGACCGGGCCAGCCGTACGCAGGAGCGCATCGACCTCAGGGCCCAGCAGGAGGCCGAGAAGAAGAGGGCGGCGGCCGAAGCGGCCCGCAAGGAGCGGCTCCGCCCGAAGTTCGCCCTGCCCGTCACGCAGCACGGCCTCAGCGCCTACTACGGCCAGGCCGGCATCAACTGGATGTCCGCGCACAGCGGCATCGACTTCCCCGTGTCGTACGGCACGAGCGTGCTGGCCGCGACCGACGGCACGGTCCGTACGCAGTGGAACAGCGCGTACGGCAACATGCTGATCGTGACCGCGAAGGACGGCACGGAGACGTGGTACTGCCACCTCTCCACCTACCGGGTCTCCACCGGCGCGACCGTGAAGGCGGGCGACCCGGTCGCGTACTCCGGCAACTCCGGCAACTCGACGGGCCCGCATCTGCACTTCGAGGTCCGCCCGGCCGGTGGCGCGGCGATCGACCCGCTGCCGTGGCTCCGCAGCCACGGCCTCGACCCGCAGTAGGCCGAAGGATCCGCCCTCCCGAGCAGGAACGCCGCCCCTCGTCAGACGGGCGGCGCCCCTTTTTCCCGTGTTGCCGGAGGCGGCCGGCGGAGCTCTTACAGCTTCTCGACCGGCGCGTAGCGCAGCAGCAGCCGCTTCGGCTTGGCGTCGCCGAAGTCGATCGTCGCCTCCGCCTTCTCCCCGGTGCCCTTCACCGCGACCACGGTGCCGAGCCCGAACTGGTCGTGCGTCACCCGGTCCCCGACCGCGAGCCCGACGACCGGCTTCTCCTCCGCCGTACGGCGCGTGGCGAAGCCGGAGGCGCCCGCCGCGGACGAGCGGGAGCGGGACGACGACAGTGACGCGGCCACGCCGGAGGCGGGCCCGGCGGACGGGGACGCGGTCGCGCCGGTGCGCTTCCACTCCACGTAGGCCGCCGGGATCTCCTCCAGGAACCGGGAGGGCGGGTTGTAGGACGGCTGGCCCCAGGCGCTGCGCAGGGTGGAGCGGGTCAGGTACAGCCGCTCGCGCGCGCGTGTGATGCCGACGTAGGCGAGGCGGCGTTCCTCTTCCAGTTCCTTGGTCTGGCCGAGGGCGCGCATGTGCGGGAAGACGCCGTCCTCCATGCCGGTGAGGAAGACGACCGGGAATTCGAGGCCCTTGGCGGTGTGCAGGGTCATCAGGGTGATGACGCCGTCGCCGTCCTCCTCGTCGGGGATCTGGTCGGAGTCGGCGACCAGGGCGACCTTCTCCAGGAAGTCGGACAACGCGACCGACTCGCCCTCGGCGCGCTCCTGCTCGAACTCCAGGGCTACGGCGGCGAGTTCCTGGAGGTTCTCGATGCGGGTCTCGTCCTGCGGGTCGGTGGAGGCCTGCAACTCGGCCAGGTATCCGGTCCGTTCCAGCACGGCTTCCAGCACGGTGGCCGGTCCGGCACCGGACTCGACGATCGTGCGGAGGTCCTCCATCAGCGTGTTGAAGCGCTTGACCGCGTTCGTGGAACGCGCGGCCATGCCGTACGCCTCGTCCACGCGCTTGAGCGCCTGCGGGAAGCTGATCTTCTCGCGCTGGGAGAGGGCGTCGATCATGGCCTCGGCGCGCTCGCCGATGCCGCGCTTGGGGACGTTGAGGATGCGGCGCAGCGGAACCGTATCCTCCGGGTTGGCGAGCACCCGCAGGTAGGCCAGGACGTCCCGGACCTCCTTGCGCTCGTAGAAGCGGACACCGCCGACGACCTTGTAGGGCAGGCCGACGCGGATGAAGACCTCTTCGAAGACACGGGACTGGGCGTTGGTCCGGTAGAAGACGGCCACGTCCGCGGCCTTGGCCTCGCCCGCGTCGGTGAGCCGGTCTATCTCGTCGGCGACGAACTGCGCCTCGTCGTGCTCGGTGTCCGCCACGTACCCGGTGATGGCGGCGCCCTGGCCCGCGTTCGTCCACAGGTTCTTGGGGCGGCGGGACTCGTTGCGCTCGATGACCGCGTTGGCGGCGCTGAGGATGGTCTGCGTGGAGCGGTAGTTCTGCTCGAGCAGGATCGTCGTCGCGTTCGGGTAGTCCTCCTCGAACTGGAGGATGTTGCGGATGGTCGCTCCGCGGAAGGCGTAGATCGACTGGTCGGCGTCACCGACGACGCACAGCTCGGCCGGGCCGGGCTCGTCGGGCGCCGGCGGTACGTCCTCGTCGTGGGCGCCGGTGCCGACGAGTTCCCGTACGAGGGCGTACTGGGCGTGGTTGGTGTCCTGGTACTCGTCGACCATGACGTGGCGGAAGCGGCGGCGGTAGTGCCCGGCGACGTCGGGGAAGGCGCGGAGCAGGTTGACCGTCGTCATGATCAGGTCGTCGAAGTCGAGCGCGTTCGCCTCGCGCAGCCGCGACTGGTACAGCGCGTACGCCTGGGCGAGCGTCTTTTCGAAGCCGTCGGCGGCCCGGGCGGCGAAGTCCTCCTCGTCGATCAGCTCGTTCTTCAGGTTGCTGATCTTGGCGCTGAAGGACTTGGGCGGGTAGCGCTTGGGGTCGAGGTCCAGGTCGCGGCAGACCAGGGCCATCAGGCGCTTGGAGTCGGCGGCGTCGTAGATCGAGAACGACGACGTGAAGCCGAGCTTCTTGCTCTCGCGGCGCAGGATGCGCACGCAGGCGCTGTGGAACGTCATCACCCACATCGCGTTCGCCCGCGGGCCGACGAGCTGCTCGACGCGCTCCTTCATCTCCCCGGCGGCCTTGTTGGTGAAGGTGATCGCGAGGATCTGGCCGGGGTGGACGCTTCGCTCGGCAAGCAGGTGGGCGATGCGGTGCGTGAGCACGCGCGTCTTTCCGGAGCCGGCGCCGGCCACGATGAGCAGGGGGGAGCCGGAGTGCACGACGGCGGCGCGCTGGTTGTCGTTCAGTCCTTCGAGCAGCGCCGCCGAGTCGATCACCGGGCGCGGGGCGCCGTCCCGGTAGTGGGTGTCCCGGTCCGGGGGCAGGTCGAACTTCCCGCCGAACAGGTCGTCCGGAACCGGCTCGGGTCCGTGCTCGTCCTCGGGGGGCGGCGGGGGCTCTTCCTCGTGGGCCCGCGGGGCCTGGAGGCTCGCCAGGAAGCTGTCGTCAAAGAGGCTGCTCATCGCTCTCCGAGTCTAGGGCGCCCCACTGACAACCCGGCCCCACCCCGAGAACATCACACGGCAGGCCGCACGGACCGCCGGGACGGAATGCGAAACCTACCGGTTACGGCGGCTTCGAGAGACTTCTATGACTTTGTCTCTGTCATTCCCTAATCGCCCTGCGTGACCATCTCCTCGCATCGAGCGATCAGCCGCACCATGGCGCGCCAACCGCCTCAAACCACCCCAACGACATCCCGGTGAGCGATGCCCTGACCGAAGGTCACGAAAATGTATCGGGCATATCACCCACCAACCTTCACAGGTGCCACACGGGTTGGCTACCGTGCCGGGCAGGCCGCACGACCCCCACCGGCGAAACCGCCGGGTCGCGCGGCCTCCGCCCCGTCCGGTGCGCCCGCACAGCAGCCGGAGCCGGGGACCCGCCGACCTCCGGGGTGAATCGGCCGAGCTCCCTCGTGAGCGTGGCCACCGGGCAGCCTTCCGGCCCACCCGCCCGTACACGACCCCCCTCGGCAGGCGGAACACGGAAGGAGCCGCCCCCTTGGCGTCGCACCGCAAGCCCCGTCCCGCCCGGACGCGCCTTGGGGGCATACGGACCCCCGCCCTCGCCACGGCGGCCCTCACCTCCGTGGCGTTGCTCTCCCAGACGGCCAACGCCGCACCCGCCGACGACCGGCCGAGTCTCGAAGAGGTGCAGAAGAAGGTCGACGACCTCTACCGCCAGGCCGAGTCGGCGACCGAGAAGTACAACTCGGCCAAGGTGAAGACCACCAAGCAGCGCAAGCACGTCGACACCCTCCTCGACGACGTCGCCAGGCGCACCCAGGAACTCAACGAGGCGCGCGAGGAACTGGGCTCCTACGCCGCCGCCCAGTACCGCACCGGCGCCGGCGCGCCCGGCACCGCGACCTTCCTGCTCGCGGACACACCGCAGGACTTCTTCGACCGCTCGCAGCTGATGGACCGGCTCACCGGCCGGCAGAAGGAAGCGGTGGACGACTACGTCACGCAGCAGTCCGTGACGATGAAGAAGCGCCGTGAGGCCACCGAGAGCCTGGAGACGCTCACCACGTCACAGGCCACTCTGAAGACGTCCAAGTCGACCGTCCAGAAGAAGCTCTCCGCAGCCCGCGAACTGCTGGCGCGGCTGACCTCCGAGGAGAAGGCGCGGCTCGCGGCGATCGAGAAGAAGAAGCAGAAGGAGGCCGCCCGCAAGGCCGCCGAGCTGGCCCGGCAGCAGGAGGAGCGGCGGGCCCGCGAGGAGGCGGCGGCCGGACAGCGGGAAGAGGGCGGCGGTTCCGGCGGCGGCACCTCGACCACCGACCCGGCCTACCCCACCAAGGCCGGGAAGGCCCTCGCCTTCGCCCGCGCGCAGATCGGCAAACCCTACGTCTGGGGCGCCACAGGACCCGGCTCCTACGACTGCTCGGGCCTGACCCAGGACGCCTGGGAGGCCGCGGGCGTCAGCATCCCGCGGACCACCTACGACCAGGTCAACACCGGCACGACGGTCAGCGTGTCCCAGGCGCGGCCCGGCGACCTCGTCTTCTTCTACGACGATGTCACCCACGTCGGCATCTACATCGGCGACGGCATGATGATCCACGCGCCGAAGCCGGGGGCGTACGTCCGCGAGGAGTCGATCTACTACGACGGCGAGTCCTCGATCCACAGCGTGGTGCGGCCCGCCTGAGACCACCCGGCCCGGGTCGGTGACCGGGGCGGCCCGGACGGCCGGCCTCAGTGGCCGCCCCGGTTCTCCACGCACGGGCCGGTGCCCGGCTGGGGCTCGGCGTACGCGCCGTGCACCTCGACCGTGATCTCGTCCCGCGTGGCGCGACCGGACACGCACGTGACCCCGGTGTGGACGCTGTAGAAGCCCCGGTCCACGTACACACCGTGGTCCGGGCCGCAGCCGAGCGAGCGCAGCGCCGCCACGATGCGCGCGTCACCGAGGTCGCCCTCCTCCCGGGCCCGCTCCAGCTCCCGCTCGATGAGCCGGGCCGACGCCTGCCCCTGGGCGTGCTGCTCTGCGGTCAGGCGGCCCTTCATCCGGTAGGCGTGGTTTTCGGCGTAGTGCGGAGGGGCGTCCCCCGGCGGTTCCTGCGGGCCGCCGTCCGCGCTCCGCGCCGGGGACGACGGGGGCGAGGACGGCGAGGACGGCGAGGACGAAGGAGCCGCGGGCACTTCGGCGGCCTGCGCGCACTTCGGCCGGGGCTCGAACGAGGGCCGGGACGTGAGCGAGGGCCGGGGGCCCGCCGCCTCCGGCTGCCCGGCCCGCTCCGTGCCGCACGCGGTGACGGTCGCGGCGGTGGCGGCCAGCAGGACGGCGACCGCGGCCGATCGGACAAGAGTCATGGCCGGCTCAGGTCCACAGGACGGCGATGAAGATGTTCGCCGTGGTCAGCAGGCCGACAAGGCCGAACAGCCCCTTCTCGACCCTCTCCTCGTCGCGCTTCACGTAGACGAGGCCGAGGATCACGATCAGCAGGGCCAGCTTCACGCCGATCTTGACGTTGTCGACGGTCTGGCCGTCGGCCTGGTTGAGGCCGACCAGGGCCACGCCGGTGACCAGCATCGTCAGGGCGCCGTGCAGCATCGGCGGAGAGAAACGGGCCTCGCCACCCCCCATGGCCTTCACCTGGGTGAGGAAGCCGCCGAGCAGCGCGGCGATGCCGACGATGTGCAGGCCGACGAAGAGATGGATGAGTACGTCCATGAGTCCGGAGCCTAGTGAGGGGCGCGGCCGACGCCCACAGCACCCCTCGGCACGGTCTCATAACACCGTGCCGCCACCCCCACTTCGAAAAGGTCATATCGGTCATTCCACTGCGGGAAGTGACGACGCCGGAACGGTACTTGAGTCAGTTCCCGGTACGTTCCGGTCCCCTGTCGCCAGTTCAGTGCAACGCCGAGCCCGGGGCGCGCGACTCCGCCTAGCGTCCTGCCTCGGGTGACCGGCAACTCCTCAGCCGCCCCGGCCGGGTCGGCCGCCGGACACCTCCTCCAGAAGTCCGGCGGCGGCACGCTCCCCCTTTTACGGGCCGCCGCCGGACGGACACCGCCCGCGGGAGGCCGGACGACGGCTCCCGCCCGTACGGCTCGCACGGCCCCCGGGCCCGCGCGGCCCGGTCGAAAGGAAAGTGGAACCGAGGTGGCAGCGCACCGCAAACCCCGAAAACGCATGCCGGGAGGCGGCAGGTCCCGTGCGGCGGTCACGATCGCCCTCGCCGGAGCGGCGACGGCGACGGTCCTCGACGGCACCGGCCATGCCGAGCCGCCACCGACACCGCCCCCGGTGGAGGCGCGGGTGAACCGGCTGTACCGGGAGGCGGAGGCCGCCACCGAGAAGTACAACGGGGCCAAGGAGCAGGCGGATGCGGCCCAGCGGCGGCTCGAAGACCTGCGGGACGAGGCGGCGCGCAGGGAGGACCGGCTCAACACGGCACGGGAGACTCTGGGTTCGGCAGCGGCGGCCCAGTACCGCGCCGGCGGCCTCGACCCGGCGCTGCAACTGGCGCTCTCCTCCCACCCGGACCGCTATCTCGACGGCGCGGAGTTCCTGGAGCGGGCGGGCGTGCGGCAGAGGGCGGAGCTGGGACGGGTGCGCGAGCAACTGCGCGAGGTGGAGAAACTGCGCGGCGCGGCCCGCATCGAACTGGCCTCGCTGAAGTCCCGGCAGACGGAACTCAAGCGGCACCGCGCGACGGTCACCGGCAAGCTGGGCGAGGCCCGCCGCCTGCTGTCCCGCCTGACGGCGCGGGAACGGGCCCGGATGGCATCGGCATCGGACCCGCTCCCCGCGTCGCGCTCGTCGGCGCCCGCCCGGACCGCGGCGCCCGCGCCTCCCGTGCGGCCCACAGCCGTCACCTCCCGCGCCGCCGCGGCCGTCGCGTACGCCTACAGCAAGATCGGCAGCCCGTACGTCTGGGGGGCGACCGGCCCGGCATCCTTCGACTGCTCCGGCCTGACCCAGGCGGCCTACCGCGCGGCGGGCGTCTCCCTGCCGCGCACCACATACACCCAGATCAACGCGGGCCGGCGCGTCTCCCGCGCCGAACTCGCCCCGGGTGACCTGGTCTTCTTCTACTCCGGCGTCAGCCATGTGGGCATCTACATCGGCAACGGCAGGATGATCCACGCCCCGAGGCCGTCCTCCACGGTCCGGGTGTCCCCGATCACGGAGATGCCGTTCGCGGGGGCGGCGCGGGTGGGGTGAGGAACACCGCCGGGGTGCGGCTGCGCCTCGTGGGACGTGAGGCCGGACGGACGGTCAGACCAGGCGCCGTGCCGTCGCCCACCGGGTCAGCTCGTGGCGGTTGGAGAGCTGGAGCTTTCTGAGGACCGCCGAGACATGGGACTCGACCGTCTTGACGGAGATGAACAGTTGCTTGGCGATCTCCTTGTAGGCGTAGCCCCGGGCGATCAGGCGGAGGACCTCGCGCTCGCGCTGGGTGAGGCGGTCGAGGTCCTCGTCCACCGGCGGGGCGTCGGTGGAGGCGAACGCGTCGAGGACGAAGCCCGCGAGGCGCGGGGAGAACACCGCGTCGCCCTCCTGCACCCGGAAGATCGAGTCGATCAGGTCCACGCCGGTGATCGTCTTCGTCACGTAACCGCGCGCGCCGCCGCGGATCACGCCGATCACGTCCTCCGCGGCGTCCGACACGGAGAGGGCGAGGAAGCGGACGGGCCTCTCGGCGTCGGCCGACAACGCGGCGCAGCGGCGCAGCACTTCGACACCCCCGCCGCCCGGCAGGTGCACGTCGAGGAGGACGACCTCGGGCCGGGCCGCGGTGATGACCGTGACGGCCTGGTCGACGTCGGCGGCCTCGCCGACGACCTCCACGCCGGTCTGCGCGGTCTGGCCGATCTCGGCCCGGACGCCCGTACGGAACATGCGGTGGTCGTCGACGAGGACCACGCGGACGTACCGCCCGGCCGTGCCGCCGCCGGCAACCTCCGCGGAGCCCGCCCCCTCCGCCCCGGTCGGTCCGTTCGTCTCGGTCGGGTCACTCATGACGTCTTCTCCGCCCTCTCCATCTCCAGCTCGACCTCCGTGCCGCCGTCCGGCACCGCCCGCAGCCGGGCCGTGCCGCCGTGCCGCTCCATGCGGCCGATGATCGATTCTCTGACGCCCATGCGGTCGGCGGGTATCGAGTCGAGGTCGAAGCCGGGGCCGCGGTCCCGGACGGACACGAAGACCGTTCTGCCCTCGACTTCGGCGTAGACCTGAACCGCGCCGCCCTCGCCACCGTACTTGGCGGCGTTCACCATCGCTTCCCGCGCGGCCTGCATCTGCGCGGAGGTCTTCTCGTCGAGGGGGCAGTCGCCGACCACGACGACCTCCAGGGGGACGCCGTGCTTGTCCTCCACCTCCGCGGCGTTGCGCCGGACGGCTTCGGCGAGTGTGGTGGGCTCGTCCTCCTCGTCCTTGCCGGTGCCCTCCGGCTTGTAGAGCCAGGTGCGCAGGTCGCGCTCCTGGGCGCGGGCGAGGCGGCGCACCTCGTTCGCGTTCTCCGCGTTGCGCTGTATCAGGGTCAGGGTGTGCAGCACCGAGTCGTGGACGTGGGCGGCGACTTCGGCGCGCTCCTGGGCACGGATGCGCATCAGGCGCTCCTCGGAGAGGTCCTGCGTCATGCGCACCAGGTAGGGACCGGCGAGCAGCGTTATCCCCACTAGGACGGCGAGGGCGGCCTGGAGGATGGAGCCGAGATGCGCGGCGGAGCCCTGGAGAACGAAGATGGCGGAGACCCCGGCCGTCACCAGCAGCACGCCGACCACGGCCCGCAGCAGGGTGACCGTGCGCCGGTGACGGCCGACCTCGGCCCAGCGGGCCCGGCGGGCGTTGTCCGCCTGGCGCCAGACGAGGGCGACGCCCGCGCCCACGAGCACCATGGGCCACAGGTAGACCCGGGCTCCGCCGCTCAGATTCACGTTGCCCACGAAGACCATGGCCACGACGACCATGAGGAGCAGGGCGACGATCTGGCCCCGGTCCGGCTTGCGGGCGACAAGTCTGCGCCGGCCGTCCGGCGAGGTCTCCGAGGCGATGAGGGAGGCCGGCTTCTGGGCCTCGACGCCGCCGACACCGAGCGGCACGAAGAACCAGAACGCCGCGTACAGCAGCGCGCCGAGGCCGTCCGCCATGAACAGGCCGACGAAGACCAGCCGCACCCAGATCACGGGCAGCCCGAGATGACCGGCGAGCCCCCGCGCCACACCACCCAGCCAGCGTCCGTCGCTGCTGCGGTAGAGCTTGCGCGGCGGCCGCGGTTCGGCGAGTGGCGCTGCTGCGGCTTCCGGCATGCCATTGATGGTCACACGACCGGCCGGGCCGGGCATCAGGGTCCGCCCCCGAGACACCCCTGATCTTCGGCCCCGAGGGGGTGTCGAACGCTTCCCGGGCGCCGGCTCGGGGGCGATATCAGGGTTGGGCCAGGGTCGTTCCGACTCCCGTCGGGGCGGCTCGGCCGTCACCATGGACCCATGACAGAACACGAGCACGCCGCGACGGGTCAGGGACCCGGCTCCGGCCCGCGCCCCCCGCTGGGTGCCGGGCCGCAGGATGCCGCGCCCGCCGCGGACGCCGCGGCCGGCCAGCCCGGCGCGGGCTCGACCGCGGGAGCCGCCCCGGGCGGGGGCTCGCGCGCGCACGGGCACGCGGGCGCGCGACAGAGAGGGAGCGGCCCGACGGGGGGGAGCACGCGGACCACGGGCGACGCTGCCACCGGGGTGCCCGGGGACGCCGACGGCCCGGAGCCCTCCCATCCCTTCCGGCGGTACCGGCCGCACAAGCTGATCGGCGGCGTGTGCGCGGGCCTGGGGCGGCAGTGCGACATGGACCCGGTCATCTTCCGGATCACGCTCGCGGTGCTCTCCGCGACCGGCGGCATCGGCCTCATCTTCTACGGCTTCGCCTGGCTCTTCGTCCCGTACGACGACGAGGAGGAGAACGAGGTACGCAAGCTGCTCACCGGCCGGGTCGACGGTCAGGCCCTGGCGGCCGTGCTGTTCGCGCTGGTCGGCTGCGGCGTGTTCCTGACGATGCTGAAGAACGGCGGCGTGCTGACCTTCGCCGTGATCGTCTCCCTGCTGCTCGCGGGCGCCGGGTACTGGTCGCGGCAGCGCGGCGCGCCCGGCCCCGACCCGCTCACCTCGCAGGCGGTCGCCGACGCCCCTCCGGAACCGAAGGCACCGCCCGTCGTCGCCACCTATCCGTCCTGGTGGCGCGACCCCATAGTCAAGGACGGCACACACGTCGGCGGGACGGGCTATCTGTGGGGCCCGAAGGGCTCCGTCCACCCGGACGTCGCGGCGGCCGTCAACATCAGCCGCGGCATCCCCCGGGAGCGCCGTGCGACCCCCTGGGACCGGCCACCGCCACCTCCGAGGCCGCGTGGCCCCCGCCGGGTGGGCGGCTGGGTGTTCCTGTTCGCCCTTCTCGCGGGCGGCCTCGGCACGGGCCTCACCTGGGAGGACCACCCGCTCGGCACCAGTCTGCAGGCCGGCCTGTCCGGCGCGCTGGTCGTCTTCGGCCTGGGTATCGCGGTCAGCGCGTTCGCCGGGCGGACGGGAGCGGGGTCGGTTTTCCTGGCGATCGTCACGGCGGCGCTGCTGGCCGGCTCCGCGGCGGTGCCCAAGGACATCGGCACGCAGTGGACGCGGCCGACGTGGCAGCCCACCGCGGTGGCGCAGGTGCGGGACCACTACGACCTCGGCACCGGCGCGGGCACGCTCGACCTGTCCGAGCTGCGCGTGCCCCACGGGCAGTCGGTGGCCACGAGCGCCGATGTGGGCCTGGGCCGAATAGAGGTGATCGTGCCCCGGGACGTGACCGTGCGGCTCACCATCGAGGTGGGTCTGGGCGACATCCAGTTGCCGGGCGACCAGCAGAAGGACGTGGACGTGCAGCCGGGCAATCACCAGGAGACCACCCTGAAGCCGGTCGCGGGCGGCAAGGACGCCGGGACGCTCGACCTGGACCTCCATGTCGGCGCCGGACAGGTGGAGGTGACCCGTGCTGCGGCATGAGTTCCAGCCGGGCAGGCTGGTCGCCGGTCTCTCCCTGACGCTCGGCGGCGTGCTCTATGCCGGTGACGCGGACGGGGCGTGGGAGACACCGTGGTTCGTGCTGATTCCGGTCGTCGTGGGCGGCCTGTGCCTGGCGGGCGCGACGGCGATCATCATGGGCGGCCTGCGCAGACGCCACCCGCGACCACGCGGAGCCGGGGCGGAGAGTACGGGCACCCCCGGCACCGCGGCGACCCACGGGAGCGAGCCGGGCCCTCCACACTGACGCGCAGGGAACGGGCCCCCGCGCTGACGGCAGCCGGGCCCTGCCGGCCGGGAGGCCCGGTCACGCCCCGGCACGGCGCCGGCGTCAGCTGCGTACCGCACGCGCTACTGGTTCCGCCCGGTCCTCTGCCGTCGGCGGGAGCGCAGCGCCGCGTCGATCGACAGGTAGGGAGCCCCGGCCAGGACGAGGGGGATCCACGCCATCAGGTAGGCGAGGTCGTTGCCGTAGTAGTAGGGGTCGGAGGCCCAGCTCACGGTGAGCCACAGGCTCAGCGAGATCAGCGCGCCGCCGAGGGCCGCGAGGCGGGCGAGCAGTCCGACGAGGATGCCGATGCCGACGGCGAGTTCACCGAAGGCGATGGCGTAGCCGAAGGCGGGCGGATTCTTCAGGGCCAGGTCGACCAGGGCCGGGACGGCCGAGGAGTCGCGGACTCCGTGCATCAGTTCACCGATCGATCCGGCGCCGGAGTCCTTCATGAAGGCGTTGTCGGTGAGTTTGTCGAGCCCGGCGTAGATGAACGTGACACCGAGGAAGATGCGGAGGGGAAGGAGGGCGTAGTGGGCGAGGGTGCCCCGTAGGCCGCCACGGCCACCGCCACCGTCGAGGTGGGGATCGTGCGGGTCCGTCCGTCTGCTGTGGGTCATCGCTGCCAGCCGCCTCTCGCCTGCCCTGCCGGGCTCCTCCTCAGACGATACGTACGACGGGCCCACCTCGCTCAGCCTTGTGCGGGGCGGTTTTTTCTCCGGCGCGTGCCTGCCCCGCCGGGTGCAGGCTCCGGTGACGCTCCGTGCACAGCCTGCCTGGCCGGACGGGGCGGGCGACGGCCCGTCGTGCCCACACGCGGGCGGCGCCGCCCCGGCGCCCTCCGGCCGAACCGGCCGGTCCAGCGGACGGGCACGCCGGGCCGGACGAGCCGGGCGGGCGGGTCGGGCCGGTCGAGCGAGTCGGCCCGGGTCGGGCGGGTCGGGCCAGCTCAGGCGGGTCGGGAGGCGGGCCGGTCCGCCCGATCCCGCACCGTGCCCGGCACGCGTCCCGGGTCGTTTCCGTTCAGTCCGTCACGTCGATCGCGTACCGGTTCGTCTCGACGCCCGCGGCCGTCACCACCTGGACTTCTCGGCGGCCCGGTTCCACGTCGGCCGGGACCGGGACCCTCAGGAGGGAGTCCGTCGGGTTGTTGAAGCCGCCGGAGACCGGGACCAGGGGGACGTGGACGTGGACGGTGCCGATGCGGACGACCATGCGGGAGAGGCGGTCGGCGGTCTGGGCGCCGGGCGGTACGAAGCCGGCGCCGCGGATCTCGATGTCGTCGCCGGTACGGATCGGCGCGTCCAGGTCGCCGGCCTCACGTGCACGCACGACGGAGAGGATCACGGGACGGCCGCCTTCCGCGTACTTGCCGGCGACGTAGGTGGCGGCCGACACCAGCACCAGGACGGCCAGGCCCCACGGCAGGTCGGGCAGCTGGTCCGGGCGGCGGGCGAGGCGTACCGCGGCGAAGGCGAGAGCGACGGCACCGATCACGACGTACTGGATGTCGGCGAAGGTGCCGCGGCCGGAGTCGTCGGTGAGCAGGTCGGCGGCGCGCGGCCGGTCCGCGCGGACCTTCTGCAGCCGCTGGCCGAGGACGCGGAGGCCGACCACGCGGCGCACCAGGACGGCGATGCCGCACACCACGGCGAGGACGGTGACCACGCCGGCGCCGCGGGCGAGTTCGAGTCCGGCGAGCAGCGCGTCGCGCTCCCGGGACCCGGAGGCGGCGGCCAGCCGGCCGACCAGGACGAGGACCGCGTACGCCAGGAACAGCACCCATGTGGCGGCCACGACCCGGGAGGTGGACAGCCGGTTGTCCTCACCGATGACGGGGGCGAGCGCCCCGCCGCGCGCCCGGTGGAACCAGGAGGCCGCGGTCAGCCCGCCGGCGACGACCAGCGCGGCCAGGATTCCGGCGGTGCGGGCCGACGTCCAGCCCACGCCGATCGCGGTGAACGCCTGGACGAGGAGGAGCAGGACGACCGCAGCCCAGACGGTGCCAGCGGTGCGGCGCCACAGGCTCGCCAGCCAGGCGTCGCCCTCGGCGCGGCTGCGTTCGGCGACGAGTTCGGCGGACTGGGTGAGCTCTTCCGAGACCCACTGCCGGGAGGCCGACGCCGAGTGGGCGACCGCGGCGGGCAGCCCGTGACCGGCCGCGAACTCGTCGCGCATGGCCAGGAATTCGGCGACCGCCCGCCGGTGTCCGGCACGCGCCCCGTGCGGGCAGTCTCCGCAGGTGCAGCCGCCCTTGTGCGCGTCGGCGTCCGTGCCGCCCCGCCTCGCCTCCTGCACCGCCACGCCCGATGCCGCCTTCCCCGTCGTCCTTCACCGGCGACCGCCCGCGATCCGGGGCGTCCGTCGTCGTGCAACTGCCGTAACTTCCCTACAACGACTGCGAATTGTGCCCTACGACACCCCGCTCACGTCCGGCAGGTGTGGTCATGGAGGGTGAACGGCGGGTCACCGTGTTGACCCGGCCGTGAGAATTCCCTTACGGCTCGGATCACCCGGTGTGCCACGAAGGCGACCGTACTGCACGACTTCTGCTCAGCGTGCGTTTCGTGAGCCACATGCGTTTCGTGAGTCCTCATACGTTTCGTGCGCCACGTGTGGTTCGTGCGCCGCGCCCGGGGTTCTTCAGCTCAGCAGGTCCGGTTCGCTGCGGCTGATGTCCTGCCACAGCGGCTGGTAGTTGATCCACGCGACGAGGTCGCCGCCGGCCTGTTCGCGAGTGGCCACGGCCGCCTTGTGGTCGATCAGCACCGGCCGGCCCGCCGCCTTCGCGGAGAGCTGCACCTGACAGGAGCGTTCCATGGACAGGAACCACCAGGCCGCCGCGTCCACCGAGTCGCCGACCGTGAGCAGGCCGTGGTTGCGCAGCACCAGGGCCTTGCGGGTGCCGAGCACGGTGGCGATGCGGCGCCCTTCCTCGGCGTCCACGGCCACGCCGGAGTAGGCGTCGTAGACGGCGTGGTCCTCGTAGAAGGCGCAGCTCTCTTGCGTGATCGGGTCGAGCAGGTCGCCGAGGGCGGCGACGGCGCGGCCGTGCACCGAGTGGCAGTGGGCGACGGCGACGACGTCGGGCCGGGCGGCGTGGACCTGGGCGTGCACGGTGAACGCGGCCTGGTTGACGTGGTGGCGGCCCTGGATCACCTGGCCGTCCGAGTTGGCGAGCACCAGGTCGCTCACGGTGACGTGCTTGAACGGCATGCCGAACGGGTTGACCCAGAAGCAGTCGCTGAACTCCGGGTCCCGGGCGGTTATGTGACCGGAGACGCCGTCCTCGAACCCGTACCGCCCGAAGATCCTGAGGGCGCCCGCGAGCCTTTCCCTGCGATGCCGGCGCTCGTCCTCGACCGACTCGTGCATCGGCGGCATCACGAACTGCAACTGATCGGTGGGCAGCGGCAGGGGCGGGGTGGGCCCGTGCATAGATCCTCCAGCGGTGTTCCGTCTCCGGGCCGGAAGTTACCCTCCGTGAGACGGGGAGGACAGAGGCATGCTGTGAAGATCGGGCGCAGTCGGGTCAAGTCATGGCGATACCCGACAGAAGATGTCGCATATGAGGATCAGGCTGACCGTATGAACGAGTCGACACCGATCACCCCCGTCTCCCGCACCGCCCCGACGGCACGGCGGAGCGCGGCGAACTGGGCGGCCTTCAGCACCGCCGAGCCCGGCCTCGCCCGCACCGTCGAGGAGCGGTTCGGCGCCCACACCCATCACGTTCTCGCGACGCTGCGCGCGGACGGGTCGCCGCGCACCACCGGTCTGGAGGTGCGGTTCCTGGACGGCGAGCTGTGGCTCGGCATGATGCCGGGCTCGCTGAAGGCCCTCGACCTGCGCCGCGACCCGCGTTTCGCGCTCCAGGCCAACCCGGGCGAAGGCACGTCGATGGGCGGCGGCGACGTGCGGATCGGGGGCCGCGCGATCGAGGTGGAGGACGGCGCGACGAAGTCCGGGTACGTGAAAGAGGTGGAACCGCCGGAGCCGTTCCACCTCTTCCGCACCGAGCTGACGGAGGTCGTCCGCACCTACGTCGAGGACGACACGTACCTGGTCGTCCAGGTCTGGAAGCCCGGCACGCCGCTGCGCACGATCAGGCGCACCTGAACTCCCGTGCTCCCGGGGTCACCGAGGGTCCAGGGACCGCCGGAAGCACACGGACCGCCTGAAGCAAAAGCCCGGGAACACTGGGGTCACTCCCACTCGATGGTGCCCGGCGGCTTGCTCGTCACGTCGAGGACGACACGGTTGACGTCCTTGACCTCGTTGGTGATCCGCGTGGAGATCTTCGCGAGGACGTCGTACGGCAGACGCGACCAGTCGGCCGTCATGGCGTCCTCGGAGGAGACCGGGCGCAGCACGATCGGGTGGCCGTAGGTGCGGCCGTCGCCCTGGACGCCGACGCTGCGGACGTCCGCGAGGAGGACCACCGGGCACTGCCAGATGTCGCGGTCGAGGCCGGCCGCCGTCAGCTCCTCGCGGGCGATGGCGTCGGCCTCGCGCAGCAGGTCGAGGCGGTCCTTGGTGACCTCGCCGACGATGCGGATGCCGAGGCCGGGGCCCGGGAAGGGCTGGCGCTGGACGATCTCCTCGGGCAGGCCGAGCTCCTGGCCGACCATGCGGACCTCGTCCTTGAACAGCTTGCGCAGCGGTTCGACCAGCTGGAACTCGAGGTCTTCCGGGAGCCCGCCGACGTTGTGGTGGGACTTGATGTTGGCGGTGCCGGTGCCGCCGCCGGACTCCACCACGTCCGGGTAGAGCGTGCCCTGCACCAGGAAGGCGACCTCGGGGCCCTCGTCCGCGACGATCTCGGCCTGGGCCTGCTCGAAGACCCGGATGAACTCCCGGCCGATGATCTTCCGCTTCTGCTCCGGGTCGCTGACCCCGGCGAGCGCCTCGAGGAACCGCTTCTCGGCGTCCACGACCTTCAGCTGTACGCCGGTCGCGGCGACGAAGTCCTTCTCGACCTGCTCGGTCTCGCCCTTGCGCATCAGGCCGTGGTCGACGTACACGCAGGTCAGCTGGGATCCGATGGCCCGCTGCACCAGCGCGGCGGCCACCGCGGAGTCGACGCCGCCGGACAGGCCGCAGATCGCGCGCCGGTCGCCGACCTGCTCGCGGATCGCGGCGACCTGCTCGTCGATGACGTTGCCGGTGGTCCAGGAGGGGGTCAGGCCCGCGCCCCGGTACAGGAAGTGCTCCAGCACCTGCTGGCCGTGTGTGGAGTGCATCACCTCGGGGTGGTACTGCACGCCGTACAGCTTCTTCTCGTCGTTCTCGAAGGCGGCGACCGGGACGACGTCCGTGGACGCGGTGACCGTGAAGCCCTCCGGTGCGGCGGAGCAGGCGTCGCCGTGCGACATCCACACGGCCTGCTCGGCGGGGGTGCCCTCGAAGAGGGTGGAGGACGGCCGGGAGACGCGCAGTTCCGTACGGCCGTACTCGCGGGCGCCGCTGTTGTCGACGGTGCCGCCGAGGACCTGCGCCATCAGCTGGAAGCCGTAGCACATGCCGAAGACGGGGACGCCGGCCTCGAAGAGCTCGCGGTCCAGGCGGGGGGCGCCCTCCTCGTACACGGACGAGGGGCCGCCGGACAGGATGACGGCCGCGGGGTTCTTGGCGAGCATCTCGGCGACCGGCATGGTGCCCGGCACGATCTCGCTGTAGACCCGGGCCTCACGGACGCGACGGGCGATGAGCTGGGCGTACTGCGCGCCGAAGTCGACGACCAGGACGGTGTCGGGGGCGGCGGCAGCGGAAGTCGCTGATGACACGGGGTGCCTTCCGGCGGTGGGGCGGGGGCTTGTGCTACCCGATTCTACCGAGGTGGGGCGGATGCCCCTTCCGGGCCGGGACCCCGCCGGGCGTGGGCCCCAACCGGACCGGCGCCGCACCGCGCCGGTACCCTTCGGGGCCGGCGCCCCGGGCCGGTGTCCCTTCCGGACCCGCGCCTGTACCGAGCAGTCCCGGCCTGTCGGCGCCGCCGCCGCGCCCGGCAGCGTCCTTCGGGCCGGTGACCCTGCCGAGCCGTGATCCTGCCGACCCCGTCCCCCTCGCAGGCGCGACAGGGCGGGCGGCGGGTACACTCCCGACCATGCTCACGCACCAGACGTTCGTCTTTACCTATGGCAACCGGCCCGCCGGCTGCCATGGTCGTGCTGCTTGAGCTACTGACAAGCGACTTTCCAGGCGCCCCGGGCTTTCAGGCCCGGGGCGTTCGGCGTTTCCCGGGACCTGTCACCCGGGGCACCGCGCCCGGCGACACGAGCGAAACCGGCGACACGGCCGGCAAGGAGCCCCGACATGACCACCCTCACGACGACCGCCCGCACGACGAGCACAGACACGACGACCCCCGGCACCGCGGCACCCGGCACCGCGACCTCCGGCACCACGGCACCCGGCACCGCGACCCCCGAGAAGACCGGTGCCCGCACCGACGAGGCCGCCGCCCTGATCACCGGCGCCCGGGAGCGCATCGACACGCTCGACGACCGCGTCATCGGCCTGATCCAGGAACGGATGGCCGTCTCCGCCGTCATCCAGGAGGCACGGATCACTTCCGGCGGGCGGCGCGTGCACCTGTCCCGCGAGATGGAGGTCCTCGGCCACTACCGGGACGCCCTGGGCACGCCGGGTACGGCGCTCGCGATGACGCTGCTGGAGCTGTGCCGGGGCCGCGTCTGAAGCGGGGGGCCGGGCAGTACGCCCGGGGTCGGCGTCAGCCTTCGCGGTCCGCCCCTGACCGCTGCCCCTTCACGGTCCGCCCCCGGCCGACGAATCGTCCGGCGCCCGGCCCCGGGCGCCGCCTCTTCGGTCGCCGGCCCGCCGGACGCTACTTTTTCGGCGGCAGGGCCGGCATGCCCAGGAAGGGCAGCTTCAGCGCGCCGAAGGCCTCCACCGGGACCGCCGGGGCCTTCGGCTCCACCGGCTTCAGACGTACGTACGCCGCTGTCTGCGCGGGACGGGGGTCGTTCTCGCCCTTGTTCGGCCAGTACGCCATGGCCCGCTCGGCCTGCGCCGTGATCGTCAGGGACGGGTTGACGCCCAGGTTCGCGGTGACGGCCGCGCCGTCGACGACGGAGATGCCGGGGTGGCCCCACAGCCGGTGGTACGGGTCGATGACGCCGGTCTCGTGGGAGGCGCCGATGGGGCAGCCACCCAGGAAGTGGGCGGTCAGCGGGGTGCCCATCAGTTCGCCGACGTTGGAGCCCGCGAAGCCGTTGATCTCTTCCGCGAGGGCCTGGGCGCTCTCGGTGGCGGCCCTGATCTGCTTCGGGTTGGGCGAGCCGTGGCCCTGCCGGGCGGTGAGCAGGCCCCTGCCGACGCCCTTCGGCTTCAGGTACGTCGTCAGGGAGTTGTCCAGCGACTGCATCACCAGGCCGATGATGGTGCGTTCCGACCAGCGGCGGTTGGACAGGGAACGCAGGACCAGCAGCGGATGCCGGACGGCGTTCGCCAGCCAGCCCAGCACGCGTGCCGAGCCCTTGCCGCTGGGGGCGTAGGGCACCTGGAGGATCGACAGGCCGCCCATCGAGTTGGAGCCCTTGCCGTAGCGGACCGGCTCGATGTGGGTGTTCTCGTCGGGGTGGATGGACGAGGTGATGGCGACACCCCGGGTGAAGTCGGCCTTCGGCTCGCCGGTCGCCCTGCGGTAGCGGCGGTCGTCGGTCTGCGCGCCCACCAGTGCCTCGGAGTTGGTGCGGGTGAGGTCACCGAGGCGGTCGGAGATGTGCGGGAGCTGCCCGCCCGCCTTCATGCGGTGCAGCAGGGTCTGCGTGCCGTACGTACCGGCTGCCACGACGACCCGCCGGGCCGTGAACGTGCGGCCCTCGCCCCTGCGCCGGTTCTCGGTGGGGAGCGTCGCGACGGCGAACCCGCCGCGCGAGTCCTCGGTCACCGACACCACCGTCGTCATGGGGTGGACGACCGCGCCCGCCTTCTCCGCGAGGTACAGGTAGTTCTCGTTCAGGGTGTTCTTCGCGCCGTGCCGGCAGCCGGTCATGCACTCGCCGCACTCGCGGCAGGCCCGGCGGGACGGCCCCGCGCCCCCGAAGTACGGGTCGGGCACCTCCTCGCCGGGCTTCGCGCGCACGGTCTTCCCGGCGTCCTCGCCGTCGCCGTAGAACACGCCGACCGGCGCCATGTGGAAGCTGTCGCCGCAGCCCATCCGCTCGGCCGCCGCCTTCAGGTGCACGTCGGACGGCGTCATGGTCGGGTTGACACGCACGCCGAGCATGCGCTGCGCCTGGTCGTAGTACGGCCGCAGCTCCTCCTCCCAGTCGGTGATGTCCTTCCACTGCGGGTCCTCGAAGAAGGGCTTCGGCGGTACGTAGAGGGTGTTGGCGTAGTTGAGGGAGCCGCCGCCCACCCCGGCGCCCGCCAGGACCATGACGTTGCCCAGCAGGTGGATGCGCTGGATGCCGTACATGCCGAGCCGGGGTGCCCACAGGTAGTTCTTCAGGTCCCAGGAGTTCTTCGGGAGGGTCTCGCGGGAGAAGCGGCGGCCCGCCTCCAGGACCCCCACCCGGTACCCCTTCTCCGTCAGGCGCAGGGCGGTGACGGAACCGCCGAATCCGGAGCCCACGACGACGACGTCGTAGTCATACATCTCCTGTGACACGTGCTCTCCTCGTTGAGAACCTTCTGAGAACCGCCGGGGCGGGTGGGGGTGGCCGAGGTGGTCGGGGCGGAGGCGGCTCGGAGAGCGGCGGCCGGGGTTCTAGCGGAGGCGGAACGCCTTCATCAGCCGCAGGCCTGCGCTCATGACGGCCGCGTACTTCTCGTCGTCCATGCCGAACGCCGGAGCCATCGGCAGCAGCCGCTGGTGGGCGACAGTCTGGGCCTCGGTGTACTTGAGGATGCCCTCGGAGCCGTGCCTGCGGCCGAGTCCGGAGTCCTTCATGCCTCCCATCGGCGACTGGACGCTGCCGTAGGCGGGCGCGTAGCCCTCGTTGATGTTGACGGTGCCGGTGCGCAGCCGGGCGGCGACCTCGCGGCCGCGCCGGGCGTTCTTCGTCCACACCGAGGAGTTCAGCCCGTACGGCGTGGAATTGGCGCGCTCGATCGCCTCGTCGTCGCTGCCGAAGCGGTAGACGGAGACGACCGGCCCGAAGGTCTCCTCCTCGCAGACGGCCATGGCGGGCCCGACGCCGTCCAGGACGGTCGGCTCGAAGAAGTACGGGCCGATGTCCGGGCGGGCGACGCCGCCGGCGACGAGCTTCGCACCGCGCGCGACGGCGTCCTCGACGTGCCGCTTCACGGTCTCCAGCTGGCGCTCGCCGACGAGGGAGCCCATGTCGGCGCCGTAGGCGAGGGCGTTGCCCAGCCGCATGGCCCTGGTGCGGGCGGCGAAGCGTTCCAGGAAGGCGTCGGCGATCGACTCGTGGACGAGGAGCCGCTCGATGGAGATGCACAGCTGGCCCGCGGAGGAGAAGCAGGCGCGTACGGCACCGGCCGCGGCCTTGTCGATGTCGGCGTCCTCCAGCACCAGCATGGCGTTCTTGCCGCCGAGTTCGAGGGAGACGCCGATCAGGCGGGCGGCGGCGCCCTGCGCGACCTCGCGGCCGGTGCGGGTGGAGCCGGTGAAGGACACGTAGTCGGCGTGCTTGACGACCTCGGGTCCCACGACCGGGCCGTCACCGAGGACGACCTGGAACACCTCGGCGGGCAGCCCGGCCTCGATCAGCAGGTCACGGGCCCACAGGGCGGTCAGACAGGTCTCGGTGTCGGGTTTCATCACGACCGCGTTGCCCGCGACGAACGCGGGAAGCGCGTCGCCGACGGACAGCTCCAGCGGGTAATTCCAGGGGGCGATCTGACCGACGACGCCGCGCGCGTGGCGCAGTTCGGTGACCTTGGTGAGGGTCGGTACGGCGCCCGTGTGCCGCCTCGGCCGCAGATAGGCGGGGGCCTTGCGGCCGTAGTGCCGGGCGGCGACCACGACGGCCTGGACCTCCTCGTGGGCGTGCAGGCGGGCCTTGCCGGTCTCCAGCTGGATCAGGTCGAGCACCTCGGCCTGCCGCTCCAGTACCAGGTCGTGGAAGCGCAGCAGGACGGCGGCACGCCTGCGCACCGGGATCCGCTCCCAGACGGCCTGGGCGGCGCGGGCCGCCTCGAAGGCCCTTGCCACGTCCTCGGGGGTGGACTCCGGCAGGTCGGCCAGTTTCTCGCCGGTGAACGGTGTGTGGTTGGCGGTACTGCCCGACCCGGCCACGCCCTTGACGAGCTGGGCGACCAGCTCGGGGGTGACCACGTCCGCGGCGGTGCGGGCACCCGCAGGAGCGGGGGCGTGGGGGTTCGTCGTCGTGCCGGTCTTTTCGAGGGCCTGCGCGTCCGTCATGGGCGGCAGAGTATGCCGGACCGGACACTTTGTGTACCCGTCGGTAACAGGGATTCACCGACTACTCACATGCCGCCAGTGATCGCTGGCAACAAAGACCTGATCAGGGCGTTGTCCGGTCGGAAATCAAGCGCTCCGTTCGGGCACCTCGTACGGCCCGCCGGACATCAGCCGCTACCGAAGCGGATACGGTCACGGGCCCCGGCGAACACCGCCGCGCCCTCCTTCTCCTGCGCGCTGCCCCTGGGCATGTCGACGCGCAGTTCGTACAGGCGGCCGTCGCCGGTGCGGATCACCGCCTGCATGATCCGCCGGGGGTGGGCGTCCGGGCCGCAGGTCGTGTCGGCGATGACGGCCTCGTTCCCCCGGACACGGGTGCGGACGTACCGGGTGCGCGCCTCGCCGTCCCGGCCGTCCCGGGCGCGGTGCGCCTCCCGGGCCTGCTCCAGCGGGGTGCGGGGCGCACGGTCCCACTGGGAGAGCCGGACCCGTACGGCACCGCCGCGCCGGTCGTCGTAACGGGCGACCCGGGGCTGCCGCGCGACGCCGCCGTCGGTGCCGGCCGCGTGGTAGGGGCTCGGCAGCAGGAGCGTGGCGTCCATGCCCGCGGCACGGTGCGCGGTCCAGGTGACCCGGTCGGCACCGGCGGGCGTCTGCTCGGCGACGGCCCGGCTGCCCGGACCGCCGACCAGGGAGGCGAACCACAGGCCGGCCAGGAGCAACAGCGCGCCGAGGAAGGCGAAGGGGACGGTACGGAACCAGCGGCGGGGGCCGGAGACGGGAGGGACGGCCTGGTCGGCAGGGGCTGCCGGGGCGGACTCGGCCGGACTGTCGGCACCGGGCTCCGCACCGCCCTCCGGCCCCCCTGCGGAGACATTTTCCTGACGGGTGATCACCGCCGGCCCGGCGGCCTCACCCGCCCCCGGCCCCGCCACCGCCTCCAGGACCGTGCCGACCTCCTCCGCGTCCGGCCGCTGCTCGGGCTCCCGCACCAGCAGCCGGGCCAGCAGCGGGCCGAGGGGTCCGGCGCACTCCGGCTCGGGCGCGTCGCAGGCGAGGATCGCGGCGCGCGTGGCCTCGGGCGACGTACGGCGGAACGGGGACGCGCCCTCCACTGCGGCGTACAGCAGGACGCCCAGGGACCACAGGTCGGACGCCGGGCCGGCGGTCCGGCCGGACATCCGCTCGGGCGCGACGTACTCCAGCGATCCGGCGAACTCCCCCGCGGTCGTGGAGACCACGGGATTCTTGGAGGTCACGGGGGTCGTGGGTGCCACGGGGGTTGTGCAGGCCGGGGGGGTCTTGGGTGCCGCGGGGGTCGTGGGAGCCGTGGCCGTGGGAACGGTCCCGGCCGTCGGGGCAGCCGTGGCCGTCGGGCGAGGCTCCTCGCCGTGCCCGTGGGCGAGGCCGAAGTCGGTGAGGACGACGCGGCCGTCGGGCGCGAGCAGCACGTTGGCCGGTTTCACGTCCCGGTGGACGATGCCGACGGCGTGCGCGGCGCGCAGGGCGCCGAGGACGGCGAGGCCGATGCGGGCGGCCTCCCGGGCGCCGACCGGGCCGCCGCGCAACACCTTGTGCAGGGACCGGCCGCGCACCAACTCCATGACGATCCACGGGAGCCCGTCGTGGCCGTCCCCGTCCTCCACCACCACGTCGTGGATGGTGACGGCGGCGGGGTGGTCGACCCGTGCGGCGGCGCGTGCCTCGCGGTACAGCCGGTGGGCGGCGCGCCGGCGGGTCTCCTCCTCCGGGCCGCCGGGCAACCGGGGCTCCTTGACGGCGACTTGACGCCCGGCGAGCTCGTCGCGGGCCCGCCACACGGTGCCCGGGCCGCCGGTGCCGATCCGCTCGGCCAGCCGGTAACGCCCGGCCACCAGCCGCCCCTCGACGCCCGCCCCGTCACCGTCGTTGCTCATGCCCCATCAGTACCGCGCGGGGCACCCGCTTGTCGACGCGCGGCCGGCCCGCCGGCATCGGTCCGGAGCCGTGCGGGGACCGTCGCAGCGCACGCCCAGCGGGCCGGCGGTGGGAGTGTCGCAGCGCACCCCCCGGGGCCGTGCAGGGACCGTCAGCGAACGCCCCGGGGCCGTGCCCGAGGTGTCCCGGCGCACGGCCCCGGGGCCGTGTCCCCGAGCCGGCGGCTTGCCCCGGGCCTCGTCTCAGAGCTTGTCGATGTCCAGGTTCTCGATGGCCGTCTTCGCCACCTCGCGGCCCCGCTCGGTGAAGTCGCCCTTGCCCGGGTAGCCGATGGTCAGCTTGTACATGTTCCCGCCAGAGTCCTTGTAGTAGAAGATCTCCAGCTCACGGGGCAGCGGATTCTCGCTGTCGTCCGTCTCGTACTCGACCGTGCTTCGAGCGGCCCTCTTCCCCCTGTACGTGGTCTCCTGAGTCACCGTCTTGGGATTCTCGGGCATGTCGAGGTCGTAGTCGCCGTTGTCCTTGAAGGTGGCCTCGTCCTCGTACATCTCCGCGGCGGCCGACTCGGCGATGTTGCCGCTCGCGTCCTCGGACTTCTTGTCCAGGGACAGGCCGATCCAGAGGCTGCCGCTCGGGTCGTAGTACCGGACCCAGTGGTCGTCGGAGTCGTCGGGCGTGCGCCGCATGTAGGCGGCGGGCACGGCGAGGGAGGCTCCGAGGGCCTTCTCCTCCTTGGTCTGCCACGCGTCCGGGAGAGGCCCGGCGAACGGGTCCGCGATCACCAGGTACGCCGTCACCGCCGCGGCGACGACCACGGCTCCGAGGACGCCCAGCGTCTTGCGGCCGACGCGGATGCCGGGAGCGTCCGTGCCCCCGCCGGGGCCCGCGACCGTCACGTACCGGGTGGGCACCGGGGCGGGCGGGTTCGCCGCGGCCTCCAGCAGTGCCCGCACCCGGGCGGCGCCGGGCCGGCGGGCCGGGTCCTTCTGCAGCAGGCCGGTGATGGCCTCGGCGAGCGGACCCTGCGCCGCGGCGGGCGGCGCGGGCGTGGCGTTGAGTACGGACTGGAGCGTGGCCGGCGTGTTGCTGCGGCGGAACGGCGACACGCCCTCCGTCGCCGCGTACAGCACCACGCCCAGCGACCACAGGTCCGAGGCGGGGCCGGGGCGCTGGCCGAGTACGCGCTCGGGCGCGATGTACTCGGGCGAGCCGACGAAGCCGCCGGTGTCGGTCAGGTTCGTCTCGCCCTCGATCTGGGCGATGCCGAAGTCGGTGAGGACGACCCGGTCGTGGCGGCCGAGCATCACGTTGTCCGGCTTGACGTCCCGGTGCAGGATGCCCGCCGCGTGCGCCGCCTCCAGCGCGCCGAGGACCTCCAGGCCGACCCGGGCCGCCTCGCGCGCGCTCAGCGTGCCCTCCTGGAGGGCGTCGCCCAGCGAGCGGCCCTGCACCAGCTCCATCACGATCCACGGCCGGCCGTCGACGACGGCCACGTCGTGCACGTTCACCACGGCCGGATGGTCGAGCCGGGCCGCGGCCCGTGCCTCGCGGCGCATCCGCTCGAAGACGTTGGCGCGTTCGCGTTCCGGAAGGTGGTCCGGGACCCGCGGCTCCTTGACCGCGACCTCACGGTCCACGGTCTCGTCCTTGGCCCGCCACACGGTGCCCATACCGCCGTGCCCGAGCTTCGCGAGCAGCCGGTAACGCTCGCCGATGAGCCGCCCGGCGCCCGGGTCGGGCTCGGGCGGCCCGGCGGGTGTGGCCGGCGAGGCGGGTGTGAGGGGTGTGGCGGCCGGACGGGCCGGGACGACCGGGGGGTGCGCCGCGTAGGGATTGTTCGGGTGCGGTACCGCCATCTGCGGGTTCGGCGGTTGCAGACCGAAACTCGTGGGTTCGTCGGACCCGTAGCGGGCTCCCCCGTTGTTGCTCATGGCTCCATCCATATCGCGCCGGGCGCTCCCGCATCCACCGGCGACGGTGGGTGGTCACGGAGTCGTGACGCGCGGCGGGGCTTATCTCCTGTTTATGCGCGTACGGGTGTACGAGGGCCTGGGGCCTGCCCTGTGGCGCGGGGGCGGGCGGCGCGCCGCCCGCGCAGGTGGCGCGGTCACGTGCCGTCGGCGGTGGCGGTGGCGGTGGCAAGAGCGGTGGCGGGGGACGCCGTGCCGGCCCCGGCGCTGACCGGGGACACCTGGCCGGCGGGCGTGGCCGGCGACGCCGTCTGCGTCACCGTCACCGTCGCCGTCGGGGTGGATGTCGGAGGCAGAGTCAGACCCGAGGTCGCCGGCGTGGCGGGCCGGGAGGTCGGGCCCGGCGCCGGACTGCTCGGCGTGCCGTCCCTGTCGCCGTCGCCGTGCAGGAGCATCGCCGCCACGGTCAGACCCGCCCCGGCCGTCGCGGCGATCAGCAGCGCCGCCACCAGCACGCCCCGTCTGGAGCGCCGCCGCGGCCCCGCCCGCCCCGACACCGGGAACGGCACCCGGCCCGGCGTCCGGAGCGGCATCCGCCCCGGCATCCGGGACTGTCCCCGGCCGGGCGTGCCGTCGGCCCACGTCACGGGCATGCGGCCCGTCTCCCGGAACGTCCGCAGCATCCACTCGGCCTGCGCCGCCTCAAGCCGCCGTTCCGGATCACGCTCCAGCAGCCCCCGTACGACGGGCAGGAGCGGCGTGGCCTGCTGGGGCGGGCTGAACTCGCCCGACACCACCGCGTGCAGCACCCCGCCCAGCGAGTCGCGGTGGAACGGCGACTCGCCGCTGAGGGCCGCGCACAGCAACACGCCGAGCGACCACAGGTCCGAGGCGGGCCCGGTCTGCGCCCCGGCGATCCGCTCGGGCGGGGTGTACTCGGGCGAGCCGACGAAGGAGCCGTTCTCCGTGAGCGTGGTGGCGCCCGGGACCTGGGCGATGCCGAAGTCGGAGAGGACGACCCGGTCGGTGCCGTCCTCCAGCAGGACGTTCGCCGGTTTCACGTCCCGGTGCAGCACACCGGCCTCGTGGGCGGTGCGCAGCGCGCTCAGCAGGGCGATGCCGATCCGCGCGGCCTCGGCGGCGTCGACCGGGCCGCGCGCGGCGACCCGCTCGGCGAGGGTGGGGCCGTCGATCAGCTCCATGACGATGTAGGGGCGTTCGCCGTCCTCGACGACGTCGTGCACGACGACGATGTGCGGATGGTGCAACTGGGCCACCGCGCGGGCCTCGCGCAGCGTGCGGTCCCGCTGCCGCCTGGCCTCCTCCGCGGTGAGCGTGTCGTCGAGGGGGAGTTCCTTCACGGCGACACGCCGACCGAGCAGTTGGTCCGTGGCCTGCCACACCACGCCCATGCCGCCACGGCCGAGCCTCGCGTCAAGCCGGTACCGTCCCGCGACGATCCGGGCGCCGGCGCCCTCGGTCCCCATACGCCCATCATGCCCCACTGGACGCACGCACTCCGGGTGCCGAACCGCAGGTGGCCGACAACCGACGCCGACATACCCACCGTTCGGGCGTCCCTCAGGACACCCCCGGCTCCCACCCCCGAAGCACCGACGCGAACTGCTCGCGGGTCGTCCGCCAGTCCCCGGCGGGCGCGGACATGTAGAGCGCGTACTCCGTGCCGTCCCGGGAGACGTACGTCTCCTCCACGGCGCGGCGCGGCCCGGGGAACGCCGTGTCCTTGGCCTGGGCGGTCCAGGTGTACTCCCAGCGGGAGCCGGGACGGTCCCGGTACACGTTCTCGTGCAGGATCACGCGCCGGTAGTCGACGAGCCGCTGCAACTGCTCCTCCAGATCGAGCTGGTGGGCGTGCGGGTCGGCGTAGTCGGGCGTGTCGTCCACGGCGATGCGCAGGAAGTGCCTTCCGCCGTCCGGCGTGTAGTCGATCTGCCTGATCCCGCCCTCCGTGTCGAACACCTGGCGCTGCCAGCCCTTGGGCAGGTAGAGGCTGAATCCCGCCGGGTCGTGGCGGCGGACCCACGACGCCGGCACGCCGCCCGTCGGCCCCGGCGGGCTCGTGACACCGGACGTCGGAGTGGGCGCCGGCGTCGGCGATGCGGATGTCCTGTTGCCCGACTCGCGGCCCCTGTCCCAGTGCTGCAGCACCACGGCGGTGCCGCCGCCGAAGAGCGCGGCGAGCACGACCACCAGCGCCACGGTGCGCAGCCGGCGCCGCCCCGGCGCGCCCCGGTCGGTACGTCCGTGCCCCGTCACGGCCGGCCCGACATGCGTGGGCCCGGTCGCCGTCCCGTACGGCGCCGGATACCCCGGCCCGCCCGCCGCCCCGTACCCGCCACCGGTGCCCGTGCCGTACGGCCCGCCGTGTCCCGGCCCGTACTCGCCACCCCCGGCGCCGGTCCCGTACCCTCCGCCGGTCCCGGTCCCCCCGTACCCGCCGCCACCTGCCGTGGTCCCGTACGACCTCCCGTACGACCCCGGGGGTGCCGGAGCCGCGCCGGGGCCGCCGTACTGCGTCGGCACGTACGCCTCCGCGTCGCTCGGGCGGCGCCCCTCGGCCGCCTCGGCGAGCATCTGCTCGGTGGCCGGCGCGTCGGGACGGGTGGCCGGATCCTTGCGGAGCAGGGCCCTGATGACGGGCTGGAGCGGACCGGCGTACCGCATCTCGGCCGGCTCCTCGTCCACGACCGCCTGCATGGTGTTCAGAGGCGAGGTGCGGCGGAACGGCGACCGGCCCTCCACCGCCGTGTAGAGCGTCGCGCCGAGCGCCCAGAGGTCGGAGGCGGAGCCGGGGTCGTGGCCGCGCACCCGCTCGGGCGCGAGATAGTCCACCGAGCCGACGACCTCGCCGGTCCGGGTGATCGTGGTGTCGCCCTCGATCTGGGCGATGCCGAAGTCCGTGAGCAGGACGCGGCCGTCGTGGCCGAGGAGGACGTTGCCGGGTTTCACGTCGCGGTGCAGGACACCGGCGTTGTGCGCGGCGCGCAGGGCGCGCAGCACCCACAGCCCGACGCGGGCCGCCTCGCGCGGCTCCAGGCGGCCCTCCGCCGTGACGGCGTCGGCCAGCGAACGGCCCTCGACCAGCTCCATCACGATCCACGGCCGGCCGTCGTGCTCCAGCACGTCGTGGACGGTGACCACGGCCGAATGGTTGATGCGGGCGGCGGCCCGCGCCTCGGCCCCCGTGCGGGCCAGCAGGATGCTCCGCTCACTTTCGGAGACGTAGAGGGCGGCGGTCAGTTCCTTGACCGCGACGGACCGGCTCAGCACCTCGTCGTGCGCCCGCCACACCCGGCCCATGCCGCCGCTGCCGATGGAATTGCCGAGCCGGTAGCGGCCCGCGAGGAGCACGCCCTGCATCTGATTCACATTTCCCCGCAATGGTCTTGACAGACTCAGCGTAGGGACCGGCCCGTACCCAGGGAACCGGCGCGGCACCAAGGTGACCGCACTGTGACGGTTACGCCCCCGCGGGGAGCAACACGGCGCGCTACGGCCTTCGTTCGGTGACCCGCAGCGTCAGTGCGCGGACCGGCCACCTCGTTGCGTGCACCCGCCGCGTCTTTGTGGACCGGCAGCAGCAGCGCGGTGGACCGGGAACTCAACGCGTGGACCGGCGCCGTCAGCGCGTGGGCCCGGAGTGCGTCAGCCCGTGGACGCGCGTCAGCCCGTAGACCGCCGCGTCATTACGTGGACCGGCAGCAGCAGCGCGTGAGCCCCGGGTGTGCCGGCCCGTGGACCGCCGCGTCAGCCCGTGACCTGGTACGTCGCCGACGCCTGCTCGAACAGCCGGGTCACCTCGTCCCGTTCGGCCTCCGGGCCGCGCACCTGCACCACGTGGTAGTGCCCGTCGACCAGCATCGCCAGGTTCCGCACGAACAGCTCGCACCCGTCGTCCCCGGTCCAGGTGAACTGTCCCTCGGCCATGGTCCGGCCGCCCACCTCGATGGTCTTCAGCCCGGTCGACGTGGCCCAGGTGGAGTCCCGGAAAGGCTGCAACTCCCGCTCGTGCTCCCGCTGATACGCCATCGGGTCGCTGCCGTACGCGCGCGAGCCGTCCCTGCCCGGCACGACGATCAGCTCGAAATCACCGTGTGCGTAGACGACTTGGCCGCGGCCGTTGCGGCCGGAGCGCTGCCAGCCCTCCGCGACGGCGACGCGGAAGCCCTCCGGGTCCTTGCGCAGGGTGAAGCCGTCGGCGACGTCCGGGCCGACGGTGGTCTGCGTCTCGGCCGAGCCGTCCGACGGGCCGTCGTCCGGACCCGTCGCCGTCTGACCTGAGCCGGGACCGCCGCTGGCGTCCGGGGACAGCCCCGGCGCCTGCCCGGCCTCCCCCGCGGAACCCGAACGACCGCTGCCGTCACCGTCCCCCGTGCCGGTCGTCGGCATGAACATCACGGCGTACGCGATCGCCGCGCCGAGCCCGAGCAGGACCAGCACCAGCAGCGTGCGGCCGAGGCGCCGCGGCGACTCCTCCTCCTGGCCGGCCTTCTTGTGCCGTCCGTGGTGCGCGGGCAGCCCGGCGCGCCGCCTGCGCACCAGCTCGCCGCGCCGCCGCACGATCGGCAGCCGGCCGGTGTCGGCGGGCGGCGCCGCCACGACATGCACCCCGGCATCCGGCTCGGGCGCCGAACGCACCAGGGAACGCAGCCAGCCGCCCAGCTCCTCGAAGTCGATCCGCTCCGTGGGGTCCTGCCGCAGCAGCGACTCCACGACCGGGCGCAGCGGGCCGCACTCCTCCGCGAACGCGGGCGGCTCGGCGCACACCATCTGCACCAGCTCGGCCGTCGACTCCTCCGGGTAGGGCGCGTGCCCCTGCACGGCACGGAAGAGCAGCGCGCCGAGCGCCCACAGGTCGGTCGCGGGACCGATGGGCGCGGCCAGCTGCCAGTTCTCGTGCACGGGACCGGCCTGTTCGGGTGCCCACCGCTCGGTCACCGGTCCGACGACGGCCATCCGCGCCTGCCGCGCCCGCTCGGCGGCCAGTGCGGTGGCGGGTCCGCGCCGCGGTCCGGGACCACCGGCGGTCGGCCCGTCCCAGCCGGTCGGCACACCGGCCCCGGCCGGCACCGCGGGAGACCCGGACGGCACGGGGAGGGTCCCGCCGGCCTGCCGAGACGGCAGGAACGGCGCCGCCCCGCCGGGAGGCACGGGCCCGTGGAGCGGAGGCCGGCCACTGTCGAAGGCCGACGTACCGCCGAAGGCGGTGGCATCCGGCGCAGTCGTGGCACCGTCCGGGCCCGGGGCGCCGTCGGCGGGGCGGGCGCCGGGCCCGGGTGTGCGGCCGTTCTGTGCCTCCTGGACGCGGGCCGCCGCCCGCGCACCCGCCCGGTACGCCGCGATGGCCCCGGCCCGCGCCGCCCGGATCTCGGCGGTGGGATCGAGGGGCCGGCGGTCGAGCCCGGCCGGTCCCGCGCCTGCCGCGCCTGCCGCCTCCACGCCGGCGGCCGGCAGCCCGCGGGCCGAACGCGCTTCGATGGCGGCCCGCCGCTCGGCCTCGGGGTCGAGGGCCGCGGCCGTCGTTCCCGCGGGTCTGGGCGGCTGCGCCGCCATGCCCCCGGCGATGTCGTCCTCGGGGTCGTGCGGCACCGGGTCGTAGCCGCACAGGGCTTCCTCCGCCGCCCCCGCCGCCAGGCCGGTCAGCATGACGCGGCCGTCGTCGCAGACCAGCACCGTGCGGGCGGTGAGGTTGCGGTGCACCCAGCCGTGTCCGTGCAGCACGCGCAGCGCCATCAGGATGTCGGCGGCGATCTCGGCCGCCCGGTACGGCGTCAGCGGCTTCTCCGCGAGCAGCGTCGCCAGGGACCGCGCCGGCACCAGCTCGCTGACGATCCACAGCGAACCGCCGTCGGCGAACACGTCGAAGACCTGGTCGAGCCGCGGGTGGTCGGGGACGCCGGCCGCGGCCTGCGCCGCCTCCACGGCGCGCCGTACGACCGGGTCGGCGGGCCGCCGCGGTCCGGGTCGGGCGGAGGGTCCGGGGTGGCCGGGGAACCCGTGGGCCCCACCGCCCCGCACCGTGAAACCGTCGGGCAGCCCGTCCGCGTCGAGCACCTCGGCCTCGACGACCTCCGGCAACGGCACCTGTCTGACCAGGACTTCCTGCCCGCTGTAGGTGTCGAAGGCGCGGGACTCGGTCAGTTCGTACTCGTCCGACGGCGGCAGCGGCAGGCGGTAGCGGTCGGCGAGTACCCGACCCGCGTAGTCGTCCACGTTGCCTCCCCCGGCAGCCCGGTCGTTCCGTTCCGTTCGTTCGGTCCGTTCCGGTCAGCCCGTTCCCGTTCGGTCATGTCCGTTCGCTCTGCGGGCCGTTCCCCGTGCGTACGGTCCGCGGTCATTCACGATACGTGCCGGAGGCAACCCGCAAAGAGGGCTTGCCGGATTGGCGCTCACCCCGGGGAGTTCACCTCACGGCTTGGGTTCAAACGTCTTCGTGAGTGTCCGCCAGGTGTCCTTGCGCAGGTCGCTGCCCCAGTTCGAGGCTTTCGCCGTGTACATCAGGGCATGTCCGAGGTGGTCGTCGACGACGAATCCCCGGTCGACCGCCCGGTACTTCGTGCCGCTCTCCACGTAGGTGAACTCCCAGTCGGCCGTGTTCCAGCCGCGGTAGTCCACCTTCGCTATGCGGACCTTCCGGTACTGGTCACGCACCATGTACTTCTCCTGGTTGCGCCAGTCCGCGACCGGGTCGTCCTTCGGCGTGGACGTCCAGGCGACGAGCAGCCGCTGCCCGTCCGGTCCCGTGAACCGGTCCCCTGTCCTGCCGTGGGACTGGTACTTCCAGCCCTTCGGCAGCCCGATCGAATAACCCTGACCGCCCTCGTGCGTCGAGACCGCCGGCGCGGCACCGCCGGACGATCCGTTCGCACCCGACGAGTGGCTCGCCCCGGTGCTCGGCGAGCCGGAGCCCGACGCGCCGCCCGTCGACGCGCTGCCCCCGGACGCCTTCGCGTCCCCGTCCGTCCCGGGCCCGCCCTTCGGGTCCTCATGGGTGTCACCGGTCTTCGCCGCACTGGCGACCGGCTTGCCCTTACCCCTCGCCTTGTCGGAGTCGTCACCGTCGCCCAGGGTGACCGCCAGGACCACACCCAGCAGGGCGAGCACCACGGCCACCGCGATCACGACCAGCGTCCGCTGCGGCACGACATCGGTGAGCGACGCCCTCGGCGCGGGCCTGGCCGGCAGGTCCGGCGGCGGCATCACGGGCCACCCGGAACTCCGCCCGCCCGAGGCCCCAGCACCCGTGCCGACAGCCTCACCGGCCGCGGGCGCACCGGCCGCCGGCACGCCGGAGACCCTCGTCTCGGCGACCGCGCCCTCGGACTCACCGCCCGCCGTGTCCGTACCGGCGACCGCGCCCGCACCGGCGGCCCGCCGCACCGACCGCAGCGCACCACGCAGCCGCTCGGCGGCCTCCTCGCTGCGCCGGCCCCCCGCCGAGTCCCCGCCGCCCGCGCGCGGGCCGGGCTCCTCCGGCAACGGCACGACCTTCGTCGCGTCCGGCGCGGACTCCGGCGCCGCCGGCCCGTGGATGACCGCGGTGAGCATCGCCCGCGCGCCCGCGTCGTCGAGCCGCTCGACGGGGTCCTTGTTGAGCAGGCCGTAGATGACCTCCTTCAACGGCCCCGCGTTCTTCGGCTCCTCCAGCGGCTCGGTCATCACCGCCGTGAGCGTCGCGATCGCGGACCCCTTGTCGTACGGCGGGCTGCCCTCCACCGCCGCGTACAGCAGCCCGCCGAGCGACCACAGGTCGGCGGCCGGTCCCGGCTTGTGCCCGCGGGCGCGCTCCGGGGAGATGTAGGAGGGCGCGCCGACGAGCATGCCGGTCGAGGTGATGGACGGGTCGCCCTCGACCTGCGCGATACCGAAGTCGGTGAGCACGACCCGGCCGTCCTCGGCGATCAGCACGTTCGACGGCTTCACGTCGCGGTGCAGGATGCCCTCCCGGTGCGCGGACCGCAGCACGTCCAGGACGGCGAGACCCACCTCGGCGGCCCGCTTCGGCTCCAGCAGGCCGTCCTCGCGGATGGCCTCGGCGAGCGACTTGCCCTCGACCAGTTCCATCACGATCCACGGCCGGTCGTCCTCCTGGACGACGTCGTACACCGTGACGGCGCCGTTGTTGCGGATCCGCGCGATCGCCTTGGCCTCGCGCAGCGTCCGCGTGATCAGGCGCCGCTTCTCCTCCTCGTCGATGCTCGACGGGAACCGCAGCTCCTTGACGGCGACCGTCCGCCCCAGGGTCTCGTCCTCGGCACGCCACACCGTCCCCATGCCACCGCGGCCGAGCACGTCTCCCAGCCGGTACCGCCCGGCGAGGAGACGTGCGCTCTTGTCCTGACGGGATGTCCCCGCCCGCTCCGCCTCCGACATGCGTCCCCTCATGCAACCCGCCCTGACAGAGATTTCATTGTCTCTCACCCGGCAAGTGCCGGGCGCCCAGGGTGTCCCCGGCGCCTTCGGCGGGGCTCCGCGACCCGGGGGCCGCGTGGAGTCCTCCCTTCCACCGCCTGCATGATGGGCCGCGACGGGGGGAGGACACGCGATGCGGCCGCTTCGGACGCTACTGGCCCTCCCCGTGGCCGCGCTCCTGCTCACCCTGGCCCCGTCCGGCACGTCGGCCTTCACCTCGCCGACCCCGGAGAAGGTCCTGCCGCTGCTGGTGACCCGGGGCCGGGCACCCGCCGCCGCCCTCCTCGCCGTGTCGGCGAGCGGCGCCCGCTACGCCGACGCGGGACCGGGCTTGTCCCGCGCCGACCATTTCCGGGCCGGCAGCGTCACGAAGACCTTCATCGCCACCGTGGTCCTCCAACTGGCCGCCGAACAGCGGCTGTCGCTGTCCGACACGGTGGAGCGGCACCTGCCCGGCCTGGTGCGCGGAGCGGGCAACGACGGCCGCGCGCTGACCCTGCGCGCCCTGCTCACCCACACCAGCGGCCTGTACGACTTCACCGCGGACACCGGCGGCACCACCCCCCTCTCTCCCCGTCAGGCCCTGCGGACCGCGCTCACCCACCCCCCGGCATCCCCCGGCCGCTACGCGTACTCGAACACCGACTACGTCCTGCTCGGTCTGGTCGTCGAGCAGGTCACCGGCCACTCGTACGCCGACGAGACCGAACGCCGCCTCCTCGCTCCGCTGGGTCTGACCGGCACCTCCTTTCCCGGCTCCCGCACCTCACTGCCCGCCCCGCACGGCCGCGCCTACGCCGAGGACGGGACCGACGTCACCGATCTCGACCCGCGGGTGGCGGGTGCCGCGGGCGAGATGGTGACGACGCTCGCCGATCTGGACCGCTTCTACTCGGCCCTGCTGTCCGGCGGCCTGCTGCCCCCGCGCCGGCTGCGCGAGATGCTCGACACCCGTACCGCGCACGGCTCGTACGGCATGGGCCTGTTCCCCGAAAAGCTGCCGTGCGGCGTCACGGTGTGGGGGCACAACGGGCGCATCTCCGGCAGCTACGTGCGCACCGCGGCCACCGTCGACGGGCGTCATGTCCTCACCTTCCGGGTGAACACGACGGCGATCGCAGACCCCGGTCTCGAACTCCGCCTGCTCGCCGCCGAGTTCTGCCCTCGCCATCAGTAGAACGAGCGGGACTCGAACAGAGATCCCATCACTCGTCACTCGATCAGGTGACTTCGACCGGCAGTGACACGGACGGCCGGCCCGGGGGACCGTTGGTCTCGGGCCCGCAGGCACGGGCCCCGTGCCTGCGGGCGCACTCCCGGACCCACCTGGCGAAGGCCCGGCGGGCGACCACCCGCGCACCCCCACGAGGCCCCTCCCCACCACGGCCGTCCCATCACGGCCGCCGTACAAAGCCCCCTCACAACGGCACGATGTCCGGCGCCCCCAGCCGCGCCGCGTCCGCCGTCAGGTCGTCCGGCTGGCGCTGGGACTCCCGCTCGGCCTCCACCCGCTTCTCGTAGTGCTCCACCTCGCGCTCGATCTGGCCCTTGTCCCAGCCCAGCACCGGCGCCATCAGCCGCGCGGCCTCGCGGGCGGTGCGCGTGCCCCGGTCGAAGGTCTCGATCGAGATCCGCGTACGCCGGGTCAGCGCGTCGTCCAGGTGCCGGGCCCCCTCGTGCGAGGCGGCGTAGACGATCTCGGCGCGCAGATAGTCGTCGGCCGCCGGCAGCGGCTCGCCCAGTGAGGGGTCCTCGGCGATCAGGCCGAGCAATTCCTCGGTCAGCGAGCCGTACCGGTTGAGCAGGTGCTCCACTCGCACCACGTGGAGGCCGGTGCGGGCCGCGATCCGCGCTCGCGCGTTCCACAGCGCCAGGTAGCCCTCGGCGCCGAGCAGCGGGATCTCCTCGGTGACGCATTCGGCGACGCGCATGTCGAGCCCGCGCACGGCCTCGTCGACCGCGTCCTTGGCCATCACCCGGTACGTCGTGTACTTGCCGCCCGCGACGACGACCAGCCCCGGCGCGGGGTGCGCCACGGTGTGCTCGCGGGACAGCTTGCTGGTGGCGTCGGACTCGCCGGCGAGCAACGGCCGCAGGCCCGCGTACACGCCCTGGACGTCGTCACGGGTGAGCGGCACCGCCAGCACCGAGTTCACGTGCTCCAGCAGGTAGTCGATGTCCGCGCTGGAGGCGGCCGGGTGCGTCTTGTCGAGGTCCCAGTCGGTGTCGGTGGTGCCGACGATCCAGTGCCGGCCCCACGGGATCACGAAGAGCACGGACTTCTCGGTGCGCAGGATCAGCCCGGTCGAGGAGCTGATGCGGTCCCGGGGCACCACCAGGTGGATGCCCTTGGAGGCGCGGACGTGGAACTGTCCGCGCTCCCCCACCATGGCCTGCGTGTCGTCGGTCCACACGCCCGTGGCGTTGACGATCTGCTTGGCGCGGACCTCGTACTCGCCACCCGCCTCCACGTCCTGCACGCGCGCGCCGACGACCCGCCCGCCCTCGCGCAGGAATCCGGTCACCCGCGAGCGGTTGGCGGTCTGAGCCCCGTACGCCGCGGCCGTGCGCACCAGGGTGGCCACATAGCGGGCGTCGTCCATCTGGGCGTCGTAGTACTGCAACGCCCCGACCAGCGCGTCCTTCTTCAGGCAGGGGGCCACGCGCAGGGCGTGACGGCGGCTCAGGTGCCGGTGCATCGGCAGGCCGCGCCCGTGTCCGCGGGCCATCGACATCGCGTCGTACAGTGCCACGCCCGACCCGGCGTACAGCCGCTCCCAGCCCCTGTGTTCCAGCGGGTAGAGGAACGGCACCGGTTTCACCAGGTGCGGGGCGATCCGCTCCAGCAGCAGGCCGCGCTCCTTCAGTGCCTCCCTCACGAGCGTGAAGTCGAGCATCTCCAGATAGCGCAGGCCCCCGTGTATGAGCTTGCTGGACCGGCTGGAGGTGCCCGACGCCCAGTCCCGCGCCTCGACCAGTCCCGTGGACAGGCCGCGGGTCACGGCGTCGAGGGCGGTGCCCGCGCCCACCACACCCGCGCCCACGACCAGCACGTCCAGCTCGTGCTCGGCCATGGCCGCGAGTGACTCGGCGCGCTGCGCCGGTCCCAGTGTCGCTGTCCTCACCGCTGCCTCCCGCTCGTCCGTCGCGTAGGCCGCACCCGTCGGGCGAAGCCCGGTCTCTCACCCCATGCCCAAATTCTGACCGCCATGCCCGGCTTCAGCCACCAGTCGCCCCAGCCTGTGGACAACCCTCACGGAAACATCCGACGAGACTCGACCCATCAATCCCGCATATCGGTCATATTTACTCCTAGTCTGACATTGCGCTCGCTCGTCCAGTCCACAGGGCTTGCGCACCTGTCCCGTTTCGGTTATTGGGAAGGACGGCCCACGCCATGCCCGCAGATCTCGCCGTCATCGGACTCGGCCCGTACGGCCTGCCCCTGGCCCAGGCCGCCGTCGCCGCCGGCATCCCCACCCTCGGCTACCGGACCGGCCCCGAGTCCGGCTCGCTCAGCCCCGCCGAGCTGCGCAGGATGCTCGCGGGCGGCTTCCGCACCGCCGCGAGCCCCGCAGAGCTGGGCCGCGTACGCACCGCCGTCATCTGCGCGCCCACCCCGCGCGGCCCGGACGGCGGCCTCGACCTGAGTCAGGTGGAGGCCGCCGCCCGCACCCTCGCCCGCCGCCTGCGCCCGCACACCACCGTGATCCTGGAGTCCCCCGTACCCCCCGGCACCACCGAGGGCTTCCTCCGCGGGCTTCTCGAAGAGGGCTCCGGGCTGCGCGCCGGGCACGATTTCCACCTCGCGTACTCGCCCAGCCGTGTCGATCCCGGCAACCGCGACTTCACGCCCGCCAACACCCCCAAGGTCATCGGAGGCCTCACCTCCGCGTGCACGGAATCCGCCGCCGCCTTCTACGGCCGGCTCACCGAGAAGGTGGTGCGTGCGCGAGGCCCCCGCGAGGCCGAGACGGTCCGGCTCCTGGAAACCAACTTCCGCCACGTCAACATCGCCCTGGTCAACGAGATGGCGGTGCTCTGCCACGACCTCGGCGTCGACCTGTGGGACGTCGTCCGCTGCGCCGAGACCAAGCCGTTCGGCTTCCAGGCCTTCCGCCCCGGCCCCGGAGTCGGCGGCCACTCGGTCCCCCAGGACCTCGGCGGACACGCCGCACGCCCCCTGCGCATGGTCGAGGTGGCGCAGCAGGTCAACGACCAGATGCCCCGCTACGTCGTGCAGCGCGCCGCCGCCCTCCTCAACGAGCACGGCAAGTCCGCCCGCGGCGCGCGTGTGCTGCTCCTCGGCGTCACCTACAAGGCCGACCTCGCCGACCAGCAGGCCACCCCGGCCCAGGAGATCGCGATCCGCCTGAGCCAGCTGGGCGCGCAGCTCAGCTACCACGACCCGCACGTCCCGTCCTGGCACGTCCTGGACCGCCCGGTCCCCCGCGCCGACTCCCTCTACGAGGCGGCGGCCGACGCCGACCTCACGATCCTCCTCCAGCAGCACCGCACGTACGACCTCCAGGGCCTGTCGGTGAAGGCCCAGCTGCTGCTGGACACGCGCGGGGCCACGCCCACGGGGGCGGCGTACCGGTTGTGAGAAGCGCGCACCGCCCCGCACCCCCGCCGCAAGAGCACTGCCCGCCCCTCACCGGCGGCGGACCCGGCCGGGGCCGAACCGCAGGGGGACCGCGGGGGGGCTCCTGAACGGCGCGCCCAGGGTCCGCACGCCCGCACAAGCCGGGGTGCGCCGAGGGTCCGCACCCCGGCTTGTGCGGGCGAGGCGTTCACCGTCCGCGGGCCGGCACGACCCCCTCCTGCCTCACCGCACGTCCCGCCCACGCCGCTCCAGCACGAGCACGCGGAAAGGCCCGGACCACTCGGTCCGGGCCTTTCCGCCACTCAGTGCGCGCAGCGTCACCGCTTGTGCTGCGCGTCCGCCACCGTCACCTCGACCCGCTGGAACTCCTTCAGCTCGCTGTAGCCGGTCGTGGCCATGGCGCGGCGCAGGGCGCCGAAGAGGTTCATCGAGCCGTCCGGGGTGTGGGACGGGCCGGTGAGGATCTCCTCCAGGGTGCCGACCGTGCCCAGGTCGACCTTCTTGCCGCGCGGCAGTTCCTCGTTGACCGCTTCCATGCCCCAGTGGTGGCCCTTGCCCGGGCCGTCCGTGGCGCGGGCGAGCGGGGAGCCCATCATCACCGCGTCCGCGCCGCAGGCGATCGCCTTGGGCAGGTCGCCGGACCAGCCGACGCCGCCGTCCGCGATCACGTGCACGTACCGTCCGCCGGATTCGTCCATGTAGTCGCGCCGGGCCGCCGCCACGTCGGCGACGGCCGTGGCCATCGGGACCTGGATACCCAGGACGTTGCGCGTGGTGTGCGCGGCGCCGCCGCCGAAGCCGACCAGGACGCCCGCCGCGCCGGTGCGCATCAGGTGCAGGGCCGCCGTGTAGGTGGCGCAGCCGCCGACGATCACCGGGACGTCGAGCTCGTAGATGAACTGCTTCAGGTTCAGCGGCTCGTGCGACGACGACACGTGCTCCGCCGAGACCGTCGTACCGCGGATGACGAAGATGTCGACGCCCGCGTCCACGACCGCCTTGGAGAACTGGACCGTGCGCTGCGGGGAGAGTGCCGCCGCGGTGACCACGCCCGAGTCGCGCACCTCCTTGATGCGCTGCCCGATCAGCTCCTCCTTGATGGGAGCGGCGTAGATCTCCTGCAGGCGGCGGGTGGCGGCCTCGACGGGCAGCTCGGTGATCTCGTCGAGCAGCGGCTGCGGGTCCTCGTGCCGCGTCCACAGGCCTTCCAGGTTCAGCACGCCGAGGCCGCCGAGCTCGCCGATGCGGATCGCGGTGGCCGGGGAGACGACCGAGTCCATGGGGGCGGCCAGGAAGGGCAGCTCGAAGCGGTAGGCGTCGATCTGCCAGGTGATCGAGACCTCCTTCGGGTCCCGCGTACGGCGGCTGGGGACGACGGCGATGTCGTCGAAGGCGTAGGCCCGGCGGCCGCGCTTGCCGCGCCCGATCTCGATCTCAGTCACGTCTGTGGCCTTTCCCTGTTGCGTTTCAGCGCGTTCCAGTATCCCTGACGGGTCCGCGGGCGCCGCCCGACGTACGAGGAGGGCGGCCCGGGACGTGCCCGGTCCGCCCTCCGCCGAATCCGCGTCAGCGCTTGCTGCTGTAGTTCGGCGCCTCGACCGTCATCTGGATGTCGTGCGGGTGGCTCTCCTTCAGGCCGGCGGAGGTGATCCGCACGAACCTGCCCTTGGACTCCATCTCCCCGACGGTGGCGGCGCCCACGTAGCCCATGGTCTGGCGCAGACCGCCGACGAGCTGGTGGAGCACGTTGGACAGCGGGCCGCGGTAGGGCACCTGGCCCTCGACGCCCTCGGGGACGAGCTTGTCGTCGGAGGCGACCTCCGCCTGGAAGTAGCGGTCCTTGGAGTACGACCTGCCCTGCCCGCGCGACTGCATGGCGCCCAGCGAACCCATGCCGCGGTACGACTTGAACTGCTTGCCGTTGATGAAGAGCAGCTCGCCCGGCGACTCCTCGCAGCCCGCGAGGAGGCTGCCCAGCATCACCGTGTCGGCACCGGCGGCGAGCGCCTTGCCGATGTCGCCGGAGTACTGCAGGCCGCCGTCGCCGATCAGCGGGATGCCCGCCGGACGGGCCGCGAGGGAGGCCTCGTAGATGGCGGTGACCTGCGGGACGCCGATACCGGCGACGACGCGGGTGGTGCAGATGGAGCCCGGTCCGACGCCGACCTTGATGCCGTCGACACCGGCGTCGATGAGCGCCTGGGCGCCGTCGCGGGTGGCGACGTTGCCGCCGATCACGTCGATGTCCACGCTGGACTTGATCTTCGCCATCCAGCTGAGGGCGTTGCTGTTGTGGCCGTGCGAGGTGTCGACGACCAGGAAGTCCGCACCGGCCGCGGCGAGGGCCTGGGCGCGCTCCAGGGCCTCGGGGCTGGCGCCCACGGCGGCCCCGACGAGCAGCCGGCCCTCGGCGTCCTTCGCGGCGTTGGGGTACTTCTCGGCCTTCACGAAGTCCTTGACCGTGATCAGGCCCTTGAGGACACCCTGGTCGTCGACCAGCGGCAGCTTCTCGATCTTGTGCCGGCGCAGCAGCTCCATGGCGTCCACGCCGGAGATGCCGACCGTGCCGGTGACCAGCGGCATCGGCGTCATGACCTCGCGCACCCGACGGCTGCGGTCGGTCTCGAAGGCCATGTCACGGTTGGTGACGATGCCGAGGAGTTTGCCGGCCGGGTCGGTGACGGGGACTCCGCTGATGCGGAACTTGGCGCACAGCCCGTCGGCCTCGGCGAGCGTGGCGTCGGGGTGCACGGTGATCGGGTCGGTGACCATCCCGGACTCCGACCGCTTCACCAGGTCGACCTGGTTGACCTGGTCCTCGACGGACAGGTTGCGGTGCAGCACTCCGACACCGCCGAGGCGGGCCATCGCGATCGCCATGCGCGACTCGGTGACCTTGTCCATGGCGGCGGACAGGAGCGGGATGTTGACCCGGACGTTGCGAGAGATGCGGGACGAGGTGTCGACCGCGCCCGGCAGCACTTCGGATGCGCCCGGCAACAGCAGCACGTCGTCGTAGGTCAGCCCGAGTGTCGCGAATTTTCCGGGCACTCCGTCGACGTTTGCAGTCATGACACCTTCCCCAGATGGCCTTGCTCGGTGCGGATGTCCATGCTAACGGGAAGCTGAGGTGTCTCATTCCACGTTCACGGAGGCGCGAAGGCTTCGCACATTCGTACGGGCCGGGGCCGTCGGTGCGCAGGTGCCGCACCGGCCCTCGCGTGACGGGGCTACTGCTCGGCCAGCGCCCGCAGCCGGCTCAGCGCCCGGTGCTGTGCGACGCGCACGGCGCCGGGTGACATTCCCAGCATCTGGCCGGTCTCCTCGGCGGTGAGCCCGACCGCGATGCGCAGCAGCAGCAGCTCACGCTGGTTGACCGGGAGGTTGGCCAGGAGTTTCTTGGCCCATTCGGCGTCGCTGCTGAGCAGGGCGCGCTCCTCGGGGCCGAGCGAGTCGTCCGGGCGTTCGGGCATCTCGTCGGAGGGTACGGCCGTGGAGCCGGGGTGACGCATCGCGGCGCGCTGCAGGTCGGCGACCTTGTGGGCGGCGATGGCGAAGACGAACGCCTCGAAGGGACGCCCGGTGTCTCTGTAACGCGGCAGGGCGAGCAGAACCGCCACGCAGACTTCCTGCGCGAGGTCCTCCACGAAGTGCCGGGCGTCGCCCGGGAGCCGCGACAGCCGCGTACGGCAGTAGCGCAGGGCGAGGGGGTGGACATGGGCGAGCAGGTCGTGCGTGGCCTGCTCGTCCCCGTCGACGGCACGGTGAACGAGCGCTCCGATCGCCCCTTGGGCAGTGACCGCATCGTCCTCACGCATCGGTCCATGGTGCCCTGCGCCCGTCCGATCCGTGGCACCGCGCCTGTTGTTGTGCACCGAAGCGTTATGAGCAGGTGCGCCGGCACTCATACCCTGCGCCCTCCCCTTCCGCTCGACCGACTCGTCCCCGAGAGACTCCACCCCTCAAGGATGCGGCATGCGCGGCGAAACGAGCAGCGGGCACCCGGCGGGCCGCCCTGCCACCCCCGCCCACCTGGCGGTGGGCGGGGAATTCGCCGCTTCCGCCGGGCGTGTACGAGGGGCGGGACACGCCTGGCGGTGGGCGGGGAATTCGCCGCTTCCGCCGGGCGTGTACGCGGGGCGGGACACGCGGCCGTCCGGTGACGCGGCCCGACGCACACGGGGCGCCCTGGGGTCTGTCGTTTGGTTCGGGCCGGCTGTAAGAAGCGGTGCTTCGCAGCCGACCCGAGCGGGGTCTGGTGCGTGCGGCTGCGAGGCGGAGGAGGGCGTCAACGCGGAGCGTTGGCAACCGACGACAACGCGGCAGATGTGCGTGCCAGACCCCGCGACGCCGGGGTGATCCAACGACAGGCCCTAGCGGACCAGGCCCCACCGGAAACCGAGCGCGACGGCATGTGCCCGGTCCGAGGCGCCGAGCTTCTTGAACAGCCGTCGGGCGTGCGTCTTGACCGTGTCCTCGGAGAGGAACAGCTCGCGGCCGATCTCGGCGTTGGAGCGGCCGTGGCTCATGCCTTCGAGCACCTGGATCTCACGCGCGGTGAGCGTGGGCGCGGCGCCCATCTCGGCCGAGCGCAGCCGGCGCGGCGCGAGCCGCCAGGTCGGGTCGGCGAGGGCCTGCGTCACCGTGGCCCGCAGCTCCGCGCGGGAGGCGTCCTTGTGCAGGTACCCCCGGGCGCCGGCGGCGACGGCCAGCGCCACGCCGTCCAGGTCCTCGGCGACCGTCAGCATGATGATGCGCGCGCCGGGGTCGGCGGACAGCAGCCGGCGGACGGTCTCGACGCCGCCCAGTCCGGGCATGCGTACGTCCATCAGAATGAGGTCCGAGCGGTCGGCGCCCCAGCGGCGGAGGACTTCCTCACCGTTGGCCGCAGTCGTCACCCGCTCGACGCCGGGCACGGTGGCAACCGCGCGGCGGAGCGCCTCTCGGGCGAGCGGGGAGTCGTCGCAGACGAGGACGGATGTCATGGCCGCCCTCCGCAGCTGATGCACGTCACCTTGAGCCTCCAGGCTGGTACGAAATCGTCACCTGTGCGGTCGACCGTCTCGGACGTTCGTCCGAGCGCTTGTCACTTCGACCGCCTCCGCACTCTCAACGACGGTCACTCGAAAGAGTTACGGGGCCGCGCGCCGTCTTCGGCACTCTACGTGAGGGGACGGACACGTGCAGACATGCACAGCAGACCCTCAATCTTTCATCACAACCTATGCCCCATTTGGACCCTTTTCTTCCCTCTTGTTGGTGTTTGCGGCTAGATTCGCAATGAGTCATATTTTCATCTTCTTAGATGGTAGTTGTACGGTCGTGGGCACCCGGTCCACCCAGAACGGCTACAAGGGGTCACGCAATGGCAGATTTCTCCCGCCTTCCCGGACCGAACGCGGACCTGTGGGACTGGCAGCTCCTGGCTGCCTGCCGAGGGGTGGACAGCTCCCTCTTCTTCCACCCCGAGGGTGAGCGCGGCGCGGCACGGAGTGCTCGTGAGAACTCGGCCAAAGAGGTCTGCATGAGGTGCCCGGTCCGCGCACAGTGCGCGGCACACGCGCTTGCGGTACGCGAGCCGTACGGGGTCTGGGGCGGACTGACCGAGGACGAGCGCGAGGAGCTGATGGGGCGGGCGCGCAACCGGCTGGTGCCGACGCCCGCGCACGGTTCCGGTCACGCCTCGCACACGTGAGGGAGCCCGAGACCACTCAGAAGGAACGTTTCTCTTGTGAACTTCCGGGCCCTGCCGCCCCGGCCCGGGCCCCTTAACGCGCGGCGGCGCGCGTCAGCTCGTCCAGCGTCGCCGACACGGCCGGCACCTGTGCCAGGTCGGGCAGGGTGAGCGCGACGATCTCGCGGCGCACCGCCGGTTCCAGCGTCACCGTGCGCGCGCCCCGCGGCCGTACGGACTCCACGGCGAGCTGGGGCAGGACGGCCACGCCCAGGCCCGCGCCCACCAGGCCCACCACGGCGGGGTAGTCGTCGGTCGCGAAGTCGATGCGGGGCGTGAAACCGGCGCTCTCGCACACCTCCACCAGCTGACCGCGGCAGCGCGGGCAGCCCGCGATCCACGGCTCCCTGGCAAGCTCCCCGATGGCGACACTCTCCGCGCGCGCGAGGCGGTGCCGTTCCGGCACGAGCGCGACGAGCCGGTCGGTCAGCAGCGGCCGTACGACGAGGTCGGCCCATTCCTCGGCGCCCGCCGCGCCCGCGTAGCGGAAGGCGAGCGCGATGTCGCAGTCGCCCTCGCGGAGCAGTTCGACGGATCTCGGGGGTTCGGCCTCCTCCAGGGAGACGCGGGTGCCGGGGTGGGCGGCGCGCAGGGCGGCCAGGGCGGTGGGCACGAGGGTGGAGCTGCCGCTGGGGAAGGACACCAGCCGGACCCGGCCGGCGCGCAGTCCGGCGATGGCGGCGACCTCTTCCTCGGCCGCGACGAGTCCGGCGAGGATGCCGACGGCGTGCCGTACGAGGGCCTCGCCGGCCTGGGTCAGCCGCATGGTGCGCCCGCTGCGGATCAGCAGGGGCGTGCCGACCGAGGACTCCAGGGCCTTGATCTGCTGGCTGACGGCGGGCTGGGTACAGCCCAGCTCGCGGCCCGCCGCCGAGAAGGAGCCGGTGGTGGCCACGGCGCGCAGGACACGGAGATGACGGGCTTCGATCACTCTTCAAGGATAAGTGAAGCTTTGGACCGAAGCCGGATAATGCGTCGACGCTTTGACCACAGCTCGCCTACCGTGCCGCCATGAAGCTTCTGTCTGTGAATCTGGGCCGCGCCCGGGCCGTGCCCTACACGGATCAGCCGGACGGGCTGACCGGCATCGACAAACGGCCGGCCGACGGGCCGGTACGGGTGGCGGCGCCCGGACCGAAGGGGGCCGGCGCGAGCGGTCTGGCGGGGGACGCGGTGTGCGACACCCGCCATCACGGCGGGGACCACCAGGCGGTGTACGCGATGGCGCGCGAGGACCTCGACCAGTGGGAGCGCGAGCTGGGGCGCACCCTGGCGAACGGCACGTTCGGCGAGAACCTCACCACGGCGGGCGTGGACGTGTCGGGGGCGCTGATAGGCGAGCGGTGGCGGGTCGGCCCGGACGTCGTGCTGGAGGTGGCCAGCGGCCGGATTCCGTGTCGCACCTTCCAGGGCCATCTGGGTGAGGAGCGGTGGGTGCGGCGGTTCACGGAGAGGGGCGCGCCGGGGGCGTACCTGCGGGTGATCGAGCCCGGGGAGATCCGCGCGGGGGACGCCGTGGAGGTCGTGCACCGCCCCGTGCACGACGTGACGGTGGCGGTGCAGTTCCGCGCGGTGACCACCGAACGGGCGTGGCTGCCGCGGCTGTTGGCGGCGGGCACGGCGCTGGACCCGGAGGCGCTGGCGACGGCACGGACGTACGTGGAGAAGCGGGGCGGCTGACGGTGCGCGGCGGCCGTTCGTCCGCGCGCCGCCGTACGCGCCGTCGACCGGGGCTTCACCGGCGGGGAGGAAGCGTGCAGAAAAGGGACCTCTGGGGTCCGGGTCACTAATCTGGCGCCATGACAACGGCATTGATTACGGGATCGACGGCGGGCATCGGTGCGGCGTTCGCGCGGCGGCTGGCGGCCGACGGGCACGACCTGGTCCTGGTCGCGCGGGACACGAAGCGCCTGCGGGAGCAGGCGACCGAACTGCACGACCGGCACGGCATCGAGGCCGAGGTCCTGACCGCCGACCTGGCGACGGACGACGGCATCGAGGCGGTCGCCGCCCGGCTCGGGGACCGCCGGAACCCCGTCGACCTGCTGATCAACAACGCCGGCTTCGGCAACAAGGGCCGCTATCTGGAGGTGTCCCTCGCCGACGAGCTGACCATGCTCAAGGTGCACTGCGAGGCGGTGCTGCGGCTGACGTCGGCGGCGACGGAGACGATGCGGAAGCGGGGCCGCGGCGGTGTCGTCAACGTCGCTTCGGTGGCGGCGTTCGTGCCGCGTGGGACGTACGGCGCGTCGAAGGCGTGGGTCGTGCAGTTCACGCAGGGCGTGGCGAAGGACCTGGCGGGCAGCGGCGTCCGGCTGATGGCGCTGTGCCCCGGGTTCGTGCGCACGGAGTTCCACGAGCGGGCCGGGATGGGCACGGACAACATCCCGGGCTGGATGTGGCTCGACGCGGACAAGCTGGTCACGGCGGCACTGCACGATCTGGCCCGCGGCAGGACGGTGTCCATTCCGGACCCGCGCTACAAGGCCCTGATGGGCCTCGTGAAGGTGGTGCCCCGGGATCTGCTGGGCGGGCTGTCCTCGCGGACGGGGCGGAAGTACGGGCCGCGGTAGGGGCGTCCCGGGACGGGGGCGGGGTGCCGGGGAGGGGCGGTGGGGAGCACGAGACTCCCTACCGCCCCTCGTTCGTCTCACACGCCTGCGGCCATCCGCACGAACGCCGCCCACTGGGCAGTGGAGACGTTGAGTATCGCCGCGTCCGGTCGCTTGGAGTCGCGGATCAGTACGGCTGTATCCGCATCGGCGACCTCAACGCAGTCACCGCCGCTACCGGAGCTGTAGCTGCTCTTGGACCAGCTCACCTCGTCCGCGGCGGGCTCGGAGCTGCTTGCCTTCATACCTCTCCCAACAGCTTCTCGATGAAGGTCAGCGACTCCCGAGGAGTGAGTGCCTGCGCTCGGAGAACACCGTAGGTTGCTTCCAGGGGACCGACCTTCTTGGGCGCGGTATACAGGATGCTCGCCTCCTGTACCTCCATGTACCCCACCCTGCGCTGGTCTTCGAGGTGGATCAACGTAAAGGCGCCGCCCAGCCCAGCGTGTTCGTCGCGTTCGGTCGGCATGACCTGCATCTCGACGTTGCGCTCGTGCCCGTACAGCAGCAGTTGCTCCAGTTGGCCATGTAGGACCTGGTGCCCTCCGACAGGTCGGCGGAGCGCCTGTTCCTCGATGACGAAACTGAGGAGAGGCACGGGCCGCCGAGAAAAGAGCCTCTGCCTCTCCAACCGAGCCGCCACGCGCTGCTCAATGACTTCCGGGTCCAGCAGAGGGCGCCACATCGTGAAGACCGCTCGTGCGTACTCCTCGGTCTGCAGTAACCCTTTGACCACGTGGTTGTCGTAGGCGTGCAGCTCAACCGCCTGGGTCTCCAGCTCCGCGTACCTCCGGAAGAACCCCGGATACCGAGCCTTCGCCACTTCCCCCTTCATCGCGACCAGGACCCCCCGCGCCCCCACCTCCCGGTCCACCGCGTCCACCAGTTCCGGCCGGGGGATGCGCCGACCCTGCTCCACCGCCGCGATCAGCGCCTCGCCGTAGCCGACCCGCTCGCCCAGCTGCGCCTGGGTCAGCCCCGCGACCTCCCGCAGCAGCTTCATCTGGCGGCCGAAGCACCGCAGGAACTCCCCGTTCGAGTCCGCGCCCGCACCCGCGCTCTCCACACCCGCACCCGAATCCGCGCCCATCCCGTTCGTCCCCTTCAGCACGCCCAGCCTTCGTCACCCGTGCTCGCACGGTAGGAAGCACAAACGTCAACCACGCAGGAATCGCCATAAGTTGCGACGTACGAGTGAACGCCGTTCACAACGGCTCTCTTCACTCAACGCGTCCACACCAGCACAATCCGTGCGGTACCGTCGCCTCGACATCATGTCGTCCGCGTGCCACGCCGGGCGCAGACGAAGACGGCCCCCGCGACGGCTGCAACCGTCCGCGAGGGCCTGAACCACCAGTGGAAGTAAGGGCTCCCACCGTGATTTACCGGCACCATATCGCGCCCCCGCGCGCCTTCACGCAGTTCTCCCACGACCTCATCCGGCACCCCCGGCTGTCCTCCGACGCCGTGCGACTGCTGACCTGGCAGCTCTCCCTCCCGGAGGGAGCGCGCGAGTCGTTGTCGCGCACCGCCGAGCGCGCCCGCATCGGGGCGTGCGCCTTTACGCGGGCCAAGCGGCAGCTCAAGGAGGAGGGGTTCGTGCACGAGCGGCGACTCCAGGGGCCCGGCGGTCACTGGGTCACCCAACAGCTCGTCTCCAACGTGCCGTTGAGCGCCGCCGAGGCCGCGAAGGTTCTCGCCCGGGGGCCCGTACACGCGCCCTCGGTCCCCGCATCCGCGCAGGTCGCTCCGGGTCCCCGCATTCCGGCCGTCGGTGACCCGACGCCTCGGCCCACCGACGGTCATCCAAGGAAAGACCCCGGGGAAAACACCTCCCACCGTCCCGCCGGGCCGGACGGCATCACCCCGGAGACCTCGGAAGCCGCCGGGGAACCCGGGGGACCCGGGTCCCCCGAAGCCGCCCGCGCCCTCGTCACCGCCCTCCCCCGCCTGTCCCCCGACCTCCGCCGCATCCCCCGGGGCATGCACGACGAGCTGGCGCGGCTCGTCTCCGCCTGGCTCGCGGCCGGGCACACCCCCGCCGGCATCCGCACGCACATCCTGCGCGGCCTCCCCGACGACGGCACCCCGGTCCACCGCCCCGGCGGCCTCCTGCGCTACCTGCTCCGCGACGTGCCGCCCACACCCGACCGCGACGCCACCCCGGCCGCCGAACGTCCAACCCGCACCTGCCAGCCCAGCCGCCTCGCCGCACTCCGGGAATGCGAGGGCGACCACCTACAGGCGACGCTCTTCCGTCCGGCCGCCGACGAGACGATGTGCCGCCGCTGCCTCAACTCACCGCCGCCCGAGGGCAGTCGGGCGGCGACCCCACGACCCCAGTCGTTCACACCATCTCCACAAATGCTGTAGGTTCCCGCCCATGGCCACAAGCAACGTGAGCGAGAATCCGGAGTCGCGATTCTCGGCAGCACTGGTGAGCGCAGCGAGATTCCCGGGCGTGCGCATCAACAGGGAGGCGTACCTCCGAAAAGCACTGACTCGCTATTGCTCCGAGGACGACATTCGCAGAGCAATCGAAGAGACCCCTGCGGCGGCGGGTATCCCTCTCGAAGTTCTGAACAAAGCGGCCAATGACTCGATCAACTACGAAACCGCCAAGGTCAGCACTCTCTCTGCGGCTGCCGGGATACCTGGCCTCCTCGCCCTTCCCGCCACTGTGCCCGCCGACACGGCCCAGTACTTCGGGCACATGCTGCGTATCGCGCAGAAGCTCGCCTATCTCTACAGCTGGCCCGACCTGTTCTCCGACAACGACGACCTCGATGACGCGACCAAGGGAGTACTCACGCTCTTCTTCGGCGTGATGTTCGGCACCCAGTCGGCGAACGCCGCCGTGGGGAAGGTCGCGGGGATGATGGCCGAGCAGGTCGCCAAGAAGCTGCCGCAGCAGGCACTCACCAAGGGCGTCATCTACCCCATCGTGAAAAGGGTCGCGGGCTACCTCGGCGTTCAGATGACGAAGCAAACGTTCGCCAAGTCCGTCTCCAAGGCCATCCCTCTGGTCGGGGCGGTCGTTTCCGGCGGGCTCACTCTCGCGACCTACCTACCCATGGCCAAAAGGCTGAAGAAGCACCTGTCCGGCTTGGAGTTGACGAAGCCGTCGCACCGGGTCGTACATGGGGAATTCACAGAAGTTCACGAGCCTTTCGCCACAGACCACGCTGAGCAGCACGACGCAGACGACAGTGCCACCAAGCCGGGGCATCCTCATTCCTGTTGACTCGTCAGAGAGTCACTGCCCTGGGGCGACGGGAGCGCGCGTCCGGCGTTGTCGGACGCCTGACAGGATGCGCGCCATGGCATCGCGAGGCGACAGTGACAAGACGTACGTGGTCGGCCTGTGCGACCAGGTCCTCGGTGAAGAGGCCCTGACCCAGCACCGGTTCGACTGGCTGCTCGGCGACCCGGGGGCCGGGGGCCGACAGGTCGGGCTGCCGGTCGACGCGTACTGGCCCGGCCACCGGCTGGTGGTCGACTACCGGGGACTCCACCACGACCACCCGGTGCCGCACTTCGACAAGCCGGACCGGCTCACCGTGAGTGGTGTCCACCGGGGCGAGCAGCGTGCCCTGTACGACGCCCGCCGTGACACCGAGATCCCCGCCCACGGGCTGCGGCTGGTCGTGGTCCGGCCGGCCGACCTCGACGCGGACGGGCGCGGGCGGCTGCGGCGCGACCATGAGGCAGATCTGGTGGCGCTGCGGAAGATCCTGGCCCCACCGGCCCGCGCGGAGGCCGCCCCGGCCGGCCCGACAGCGTAGTCCCGCCGCCCCGACAGACGACTGCCGTGGGGCGTCGTACCTGGTGAGCGGGGGTGTGGGCGTACGATCCGGCCCCATGCTCGTCGCGGCCCTCTGCGAGGACTGGGGCATCGCCCCGCGGTCCGGTGCGCCCGGACAGACCGTGTGGGTGGCAGAGCGGGCCGGACACATCAGCGCTGCGAGCAGCCCGGACGTCCGGCAGTGGCACCCACGGACTGCGGAAGAACGCCCGGGGCCCTGCCCTCCGTGTCAGGGAGGGCAGGGCCCCGGGGGACGCCTCACGCGTCGTACCACTCAAGCGGCCGCGGGCGGCCTTCGCTCAGTGGGAGTGACCGTGGCCGTGGCTGTGGCCCGCGGCGGCCGGCTCTTCCTCTTCCTTCTTCTCGACGACCAGGGTCTCGGTCGTGAGGAGGAGGGAGGCGATGGAGGCGGCGTTCTCCAGGGCGGAGCGGGTGACCTTGACCGGGTCGATGACGCCGGCCTTGATCAGGTCGCCGTACTCGCCGGTCGCGGCGTTGAAGCCCTGGCCCTTGTCGAGCTCGGCGACCTTGGAGGTGATGACGTAGCCCTCCAGGCCGGCGTTCTCGGCGATCCAGCGCAGCGGCTCGACGGCGGCCTTGCGGACGACGGCGACACCGGTGGCCTCGTCGCCGGTCTTGCCGAGGCCGCCGTCCAGGACCTTCACGGCGTGGACGAGCGCGGAGCCACCACCGGAGACGATGCCCTCCTCGACCGCGGCGCGGGTCGCGGAGATGGCGTCCTCCAGACGGTGCTTGCGCTCCTTCAGCTCCACCTCGGTGGCGGCACCGACCTTGATCACGCACACGCCGCCGGCCAGCTTCGCGAGGCGCTCCTGGAGCTTCTCGCGGTCCCAGTCGGAGTCGGTGTTCTCGATCTCGGCCTTGATCTGGGCGACGCGGCCCTGCAGGTCGTCGGTCTTGCCGGAACCGTCGACGATCGTGGTGTCGTCCTTGGTCACGGTGACGCGGCGGGCGGAGCCGAGGACCTCGAGACCGACCTGGTCGATCTTGAGGCCGACCTCCTCGGAGATGACCGTGGCGCCGGTGAGGACGGCCATGTCCTGCAGCATCGCCTTGCGGCGGTCGCCGAAGCCGGGGGCCTTCACGGCGACGGCGTTGAAGGTGCCGCGGATCTTGTTCACGACCAGGGTCGACAGGGCCTCGCCCTCGACGTCCTCGGCGATGATCAGCAGCGGCTTGGAGGCGTTGGCCTGGATGACCTTCTCCAGCAGCGGCAGCATGTCCGCGATGGAGGCGATCTTGCCCTGGTGGATCAGGATGTACGGGTCGTCGAGGACGGCCTCCATACGCTCCTGGTCCGTCACGAAGTACGGCGACAGGTAGCCCTTGTCGAAGGCCATGCCCTCGGTGAAGTCCAGCTCGAGACCGAAGGTGTTGGACTCCTCGACGGTGATGACACCGTCCTTGCCGACCTTGTCCATGGCCTCGGCGATGAGCTCGCCGACCTGCTGGTCCTGGGCGGACAGCGCGGCCACGGCGGCGATGTCGGACTTCTCGTCGATGGGACGCGCGGTCGCGAGGAGGTCCTCGCACACGGCGGCGACGGCCGCGTCGATGCCCTTCTTCAGCAGCGCCGGGGAGGCGCCGGCGGCGACGTTCTTCAGGCCCTCGCGGACGAGCGCCTGGGCCAGCACGGTCGCGGTGGTCGTACCGTCACCCGCGATGTCGTTGGTCTTGGTCGCCACCTCCTTGACGAGCTGGGCGCCGAGGTTCTCGTACGGGTCGTCGAGCTCGACCTCGCGCGCGATGGTGACGCCGTCGTTGGTGATGGTCGGGGCGCCGAACTTCTTGTCGATGACGACGTTGCGGCCCTTGGGGCCGATCGTCACCTTCACCGTGTCGGCGAGCTTGTTGACGCCGCGCTCGAGGGCGCGACGGGCGTCCTCGTCGAACTTCAGGATCTTCGCCATGGGAGCGTGAGCCCTCTCGGAAATCTGGGTGAAAGTACTGCGCCCCGGGCGCCCGGCTTCTTAGGTCGCGGGGGCCAGGGGCGCAGTTCGAGCAAAGGTGCTGTGCGTCGAGGTGACTTACTTCTCGACGATCGCGAGCACGTCGCGGGCCGAGAGGACGAGGTACTCCTCGCCGTTGTACTTCACCTCGGTGCCGCCGTACTTGCTGTAGAGCACGACGTCGCCGACGGAGACGTCGAGCGGAAGACGGTTGCCTTCCTCGAAGCGGCCCGGGCCCACAGCCAGGACGACGCCCTCCTGGGGCTTCTCCTTGGCGGTGTCCGGGATGACCAGGCCAGAGGCCGTGGTCTGCTCGGCGTCGAGCGGCTGGACCACAATGCGGTCCTCGAGCGGCTTGATGGCAACCTTGGTGCTGGCGGTCGTCACGATCCGACCTCCCCCTTCGGAGATCTCACGGGGTTAACTGTCTGAGGTGGCGACCAGGTGGATCCGTCGTCGCGGGTGCCGGACCTGCCCGTCGCGTTGTTGGCACTCTCCTGTGGGGAGTGCCAGAGCCGAGACTATGACCGCGATTAGCACTCGGTCAAGCGGAGTGCCAATTGCGCGCGGCGCGGCGGAAGATTCCGCTCCTCGGCGGCCCCTCTTCAGGGGGCTTCAGCGGGTGGTTCCGGGCGGGGCGAGGTAGTCCTCGAGCCGGCCCACTCTCAGTCCCCGCTTCCCGATTTCCCCGAGGAGACGGACCGTGCGGGCCCGCAGGGTGAGGGCGGGGGCGTCCGCGGAGGGGAGCGAGACGATGTCGCCGGGGGCGAGACGCCGGGTGCCGCCGGTGAAGGTGAGCCCGCCGTCACCGCCCAGCATCGCCCGCCACAGGACGAACGCGTGGATGCCGCAGCCGGCCGCCACCCGGCGGGTCGTCGTGTCGTAGCGGCCGTACGGCGGGCGGAAGAGGTGGGGGCGGACGCCGAAGCGGGACCTGAGCTTGTGCTGCTGGCCGCAGATCTCCGCGCGCTGTCCGGCGTACGGCAGGCCGGGCAGGGCCGGGTGGTCGAGGGTGTGGTTCTGGATGCTCGCGCCGACCGCGCGCAGCCGGGCGAAGTGCGCGTAGCCCGGCCCGACGACGCTGTCCGTGAGGAACATGGTCACCGGCAGGCGGCGCTCGCGGACGAGGTCGATGAAGGCCGGGTCGCGTTCGGCGCCGTCGTCGTACGTCAGGAAGACCACCGGGTCGCGGGTGGGGACGCGGTCGAGCACCGGGGGGAGGGGGCGGGGCACGGCGGGGCGGGCGGGGGCGGGCGGGTGGTCCGAGGTGCGGTCGGAGCCGCGGCCCGGGGACTTCGTACCCGGGGCGTCCGGGCCGGCCGGGGCGTGCGGGGTGGGGGCGCAGGCCGTGAGCAGCAGGGCGGCCAGGGCGGCGGCGACGGTGCGTGGGCCGGTGCCGCTTCGGATGCGTGTGTCCCGTGTGTCCCGGGAGGCTGCGACGTCACGGAAGGCCGCGAGAAACGCCCGGCTCTTATCGTTTTGTCGTCCTGCCCGCATGGGGTGGGATCCTCCCAGGCGGCCGGCCGGAACCCGGCACGACACCGCCGACGCGGGCACGCCGTCCACCGACTGGCCCACAATGACCCGGTGAACGACCTCGCTCCCCTGCTGAGTCCCGAAGGCCGCGCCCTCCTGGAAGAGGTCCGCGGCACCGCCCCCGCCGAGGAACTCGCCGTCGCCACCCGGCTGCGCCGCGACCATCCGGCCGAGCTGGTGTCGGCGGCGCTCGGCCAGGCCCGGCTGCGGCAGCGGGCGGTGGCGAAGTTCGGGGCGGGGGACGCCGGGCGGATGTTCTTCACGCCGAACGGGGTGGAGCAGTCGACGCGGGCGAGCGTCGCGGCCCACCGGGCGCGCAGGTTCGCGGAGGTGGGGGTCGCCTCGGTCGCCGATCTGTGCTGCGGCATCGGCGGGGACGCGATCGCGATGGCGCGGGCCGGGATCCGCGTCCTCGCCGTGGACCGCGACCCGCTGACGGCGGCCGTGGCGCGGGCGAACGCCGAGGCGCTGGGGCTCGCGGAGCTGATCGAGGTGCGGGAGGCGGACGTCACGGACGTGGACACCGCCGGTTTCGACGCCGTCTTCGTCGACCCGGCGCGGCGCGGCGGCCGGGGCCGCGTCTTCGACCCCGAGGCGTACTCCCCGCCCCTGTCCTGGGCCGTACGGGCGGCCGGCACGGCACGGCACGCGGCCCTCAAGGTCGCCCCCGGCATCCCGCACGAGGCGGTGCCCGCGGCGGCCGAGGCCGAGTGGATCTCCGACGGCGGGGACGTGAAGGAGGCGGTGCTGTGGTTCGGCACCGAGCCGGGCGCCGTACGGGCCACCCTGCTGCCGGGGCCGCGCACCCTGCTCTCCCGCGGGCTGCCCGACCCCGCCGTCCGCCCCGTCGGCCGGTACCTCTACGAGCCCGACGGCGCCGTCGTCCGCTCCCACCTGGTCGCCGAGGTCGCCGAACAGCTCGACGGCGGCCTGCTCGACGCCACCATCGCGTACGTCACGTCGGACACGCTGCGGCCGAACCCGTACGCCACCGCCTACGAGATCACCGATCACCTGCCCTTCAACGTCAAGAAGCTGAAGGCGCTGCTGCGGGAGCGGCAGGTCGGGGTGCTGACCGTGAAGAAGCGCGGCTCGGCCGTCGAACCGGAGGAGCTGCGCCGCAAGGTCAAGCCGCAGGGCCCGCACGCGGCGACGGTGTTCCTGACCCGGGTGGCGGGCGCCCCGGCCATGCTCGTCGGGCGTCCGGCCGGCGCCCCCGGCTGAGCGGCACGGCCGGGCACCCGCGAAGTGCCCACTACGCCGCCCGCCGGCCCCCAGAGGTCAGGCCGACTCCGTCGCCGCCCGGCGCAGCAGCAGGTCCCGCTCGCGCGCGTTGCGGGTGAGGGAGGCGGCGCGGGTGAACTCCGCGGCGGCCTCCGCTCCCCGTCCCAGCCTGGCCAGCAGGTCGCCGCGCACGCTGGGCAGCAGGTGGTAGTCCTTGAGCGCCGGTACGCCGGCCAGCGCGTCCACCAGCTTCAGGGCCGGCTCGGGTCCCTCCGCCATGGAGACGGCCACCGCGCGGTTCAGCTCGACCACCGGGGACGGGGAGCGGGCCGCGAGCAGGCCGTACAGGGTGGCGATGCGGCCCCAGCCGGTCTCCTCGTAGGTGTGCGCGTGCGCGTGGCAGGCGGCGATCGCGGCCTGCAGGGCGTACGGGCCGAGGGCGCCGTCCGCGGCGGCCTCGGCGCGGGCGAGCGCGGCGGCGCCGCGGGCGATGAGCATGCGGTTCCACCGGCGCCGGTTCTGGTCCTTCAGGAGGACCGGCGCACCGGACGCGTCGGTCCGGGCGGCGGCGCGGGACGCCTGGAACTCCAGGAGCGAGGCCAGCGCGTGCGCCTCGGACTCCTTCGGCATCAGCGACGACACCAGGCGGGCCAGCCGCAGCGCGTCCTCGCACAGGGCGGGGCGCAGCAGGTCGTCGCCGGCCGTGGCGGCGTACCCCTCGTTGAAGATCAGGTAGATGACGTCGAGTACGGAGCCGAGCCGGGCCGCCCGGTCGGGGCCGTACGGCACCTCGAAGGCGATGTTCCGGGTGGCGAGGGTGCGTTTGGCGCGGCTGATGCGCTGGGCGACGGTGGCCTCGGGCACCAGGTGGGCGCGGGCGATCTCGGCGGTGGTGAGGCCGCCGAGCAGCCGGAGCGTGAGCGCGGTGCGCGCCTCGGCGGACAGCACCGGGTGGCAGGCGGTGAAGACCAGCCTGAGCAGGTCGTCGTCGATGTCCTCGGGGTCGGCGGGCTCCCCGGGCGGCGGCGTGGTCTCCAGGTCGCGGCCGATCTCGGCGAGCTTGCGGGCGTAGGTGTCCCGGCGGCGCACCAGGTCGACCGCGCGGTGCCGTGCGGTGGCCATGAGCCAGGCACCGGGGTTGTCGGGCACGCCGTCGCGCGGCCACCGTTCCAGGGCGGCGACCAGCGCGTCCTGCGCCAGCTCCTCGGCGAGACCGACGTCCCGCACGACGCGGGCGACACCGGCGATGATGCGCGGCGATTCGATGCGGAAGACGGTTTCGACGGTCTCGGCGGTGTGGCGGGGGTCGGGGGTGCGGCGGGGGCGGGGGGCGCGGCGCGGGTCGAAAGCGGCTTGCGGGGCGGCGCCGGACCGGCCGGACCCGCCGGTGGGACCGGTGGGACCGGTGGGGCCCATGGGGTCGGTGCGGTCGACCGGCCGATCGGCGGAGTCGGCGGGGCCGGCGGAATCGCTGGGCCTGGCGGGGCCGCTGGACCCGGCGGGGTCGGCGGCGGGGCCGGGGCGGCCGTAGGGGGCGGCGGGGCCGTCGGCGGGGCCGGCGGGGGGCTGTGGGCTCACAACCCCCCATTCGACACCCGGCGCGGCGGGGCGGCGACAGACCGGGCGGGATCAGCCGCCGTCGATCTCACGCAGCTCGCAGGTGATGTTCCAGCCCTCGCCGTGGGTCCTCAGGAAGCGGGACGCCCACTCCTGGGCCTCGGCCATGTCCTTGCACTGCATGATGGCGTAGCCGCCGACGACCTCCTTGGTCTCGGTGAAAGGCCCGTCGGTGACCGAGAGCTGCCGGCCGTCCCAGTGCACGCGGGCGCCCTGCGCGGTCGGCGCCAGGCCGGCGGTGTCGAGCATCACCCCGGCCTTGGTGATCTCGTCCAGCAGCTTCCCCATCCGTTCCATCACCTCGGGTCCGGGTCCCCCGGCGGGCGCGGTGTTCTCGTCGATGCGGATCAGCGACATGTAGCGGGGCACGGTGGCTCCTCGGGTCGGTCGGGCCGGGTCCTTCCCGGCCTCTCACCCCTTGCGTCGATCGGGACCCCGCCGTCTCGACACGGCCACCGGATTTTCTTCGGGAAATTTTCCGGGCGCCGCAGAGTCCGGGCTCACGGCTCACGGCTCACGGCCCACGGCCCACGGCTCGCGCGACCCCGAGCTCAGGCGCTCACGCGACCCCGAGCTCGCGGCCCCGGGCGTCAGGCCGGGGGTACTGCCGTCGGGCGGGGAGTGCTGCCGGCCAGGCCGGGAGTGCGGCCATCAGGCGGGGTGTGCGGCCACAGGCGGGGAGAGGCGACGTCATGCCGGGGGTGCGGCCGTGCTGCTGCGGACCACGAGGCTGGTCGCCAGCTCCACGCGGGTCGCGGCCGGGGTGCCCTCGTCGCGGCCGAGGTCCAGCAGCAGCTTGGCGGCGGCCTCCGCCATCTCCGTCAGCGGCTGGCGCACGGTCGTCAGCGGCGGACCCACCCAGCGCGCCACGGGCAGGTCGTCGAAGCCGACCACGCTGAGGTCCTCGGGGATTCTGAGGCCCAGCTCGCGCGCCGCCTCGTACAGGCCGAGCGCCTGGAGGTCGTTGCCGGCGAAGACGGCGGTGGGCCGGTCCGGGCGGCCCAGCAGGGCGAGGCCCTGGCGGTAACCCGCGTCGTGGTGGAAGTCGCCGGCCCGGATCAGACCGGGGTCGACCGGCAGCCCGGCGGTCTCCAGGGCGGCCCGGTAGCCGTCGACACGGGCGCGGCTGCACATCATGCGGGACGGTCCGCTGATCGCGCCGATGCGGGTGTGGCCGAGGTCGACCAGGTGCCGGGTGGCGGCGAGGCCGCCCTGCCAGTTGGTGGCGCCGATCGAGGGCACGTCCGCGCCCGGGTCGCCGGCCGGGTCCATCACCACGAACGGGATGGAACGGCTGGTGAGCAGCGCGCGCTGCGACCCGTCGAGGTCGGACAGGACGAGGATGACGCCGTGCGGGCGGCGGGCGGCGACCTGGTCGGCCCAGCTGCGGCCCGGCGTGAGCCGCCCCGCGCTCTCGGACAGGACGACGCTCAGCCCGGCGTCGCGGGCGACGTTCTCCACGCCCCGGATGACCTCCATCGCCCAGGCGCTCTCCAGCTCGTGGAAGACCAGGTCGATCAGCGGGGAGCGGCTGGCCTCGGCGCGCCGGCGGCGGTAGCCGTGGGCGCGCAGCAGGTGCTCCACGCGGGCCCGGGTGGCGGGGGCGACGTCGGCGCGGCCGTTCAGGACCTTCGAAACAGTCGGTGCCGACACACCGGCCTCGCGGGCGATCTCGGCGAGGGTCGCGGTCTGCGTGGACCGGCCTCGTGTCCGGGTTTCTGCGGGCTGCGGTGATGTCATGGCGGCGATCGTAACCCCGTACGACGGCGGGACGAAGACCTTGCCCCGTCAGGAAGCTCCGGAACATTCGACGGAGTAGGCGAAACATTCGCCTCACGGGCCCCGGGAGTCACGACGGCCCGGAACCGCGCGGCGCTCCGGTCAGTCCGCACCCAGCGACTCGAACCGCCAGCGGTGCACCGCGCGGGTCACCAACCCGCCCGGGGGCTCCGGCAGTTCGGGGAGCTCCGCGTCGTACGGCGCCTCCCACCACGTGACGACCAGCACCCGGTCCCGCGGGGCGCGGAAGGTCTCCCGGCGCAGGGGCGGCGGCACCAGTTCCCTGGCGCGCGCCCAGGCGAGCAGATCGGCGCCCCTGCCGTCGGCGGCCCGCGCCTCCCACATCAGCGCGACTGTCATGCGTACACGGCCGTCATGAGTAGAGGTTCTCCCCGCGGACCTCGTGACCGGCCTCGTGACCGGTTCCGTGCAGGTGGTCGGGGCCCGGCACGTGCGGGTCCGTCACCGGCAGGGAGGAGTCCGCGGACAGGTCCCAGCCCGACGCCGGCCGGTTGCGGGCCACCATCTCCGCACCGAGCGCGGCCACCATGGCCCCGTTGTCCGTGCACAGCTTGGGGCGCGGCACGCGCAGCCGGATGCCGGCCGCCTCGCAGCGCTGCTGGGCGAGCGCCCGCAGCCGCGTGTTGGCGGCCACGCCGCCGCCGATCATCAGGTGGTCGACGCCCTCGTCCTTGCAGGCCCGCACCGCCTTGCGGGTCAGGACGTCCACGACCGCCTCCTGGAAGGACGCCGCCACGTCCCGCACCGGCACCTCCTCCCCCGCCGCCCGCTTGGCCTCGATCCAGCGGGCCACCGCTGTCTTCAGTCCGGAGAAGGAGAAGTCGTACGCCGGGTCGCGCGGGCCGGTCAGGCCGCGCGGGAACGCGATGGCCTTCGGGTCGCCCTCGCGCGCGTACCGGTCGATGACCGGGCCGCCGGGGAAGCCCAGGTCGAGCACGCGGGCGATCTTGTCGAAGGCCTCGCCCGCCGCGTCGTCGATGGTGGCGCCCATCGGGCGGACGTCGGAGGTGATGTCGGAGGACAGCAGCAGCGAGGAGTGGCCGCCGGACACCAGCAGCGCCATCGTCGGCTCGGGCAGTCTGCCGTGCTCCAGCTGGTCCACGCAGATGTGCGAGGCGAGGTGGTTCACGCCGTAGAGCGGCTTGCCGAGCGCGTACGCGTACGCCTTGGCCGCCGACACACCGACCAGCAGCGCGCCGGCCAGGCCCGGGCCCGCGGTGACCGCGACGCCGTCCAGGTCGGTCGCGCTCACCCCGGCTTCCTTCAGCGCGCGTTCGACGGTCGGGACCATCGCCTCCAGGTGGGCGCGCGAGGCGACCTCCGGGACGACACCGCCGAAGCGGGCGTGCTCGTCGACGCTGGAGGCGACCGCGTCCGCGAGCAGGGTGGTGCCGCGGACGATGCCGACGCCGGTCTCGTCGCAGGAGGTCTCGATCCCCAGGACCAGGGGTTCGTCAGTCATGGATCTCGGTTCCTTGTACGGAGGGTGAGGGGGCGTCCGGGCTGCTGCCGCCGTCGGAGGCCTTGGTCGCGAGGCGCATCACCAGGGCGTCGACGTTGCCCGGCTGGTAGTAGCCGCGCCGGAAGCCGATGGCCTCGAAGCCGAAACGCTCGTACAGCTTCTGCGCGCGGACGTTGTCCACGCGGCACTCCAGCAGCACCTCGGCGCATTCGAAGGCGGTCGCGGCCTTCAGCAGTTCGGTCAGCATCCGGGAGCCGAGGCCGGTGCCCCACTGGTCGCGGGCCACGGCGATGGTCTGCACGTCGGCGGTGTCACCGGCGGCGGCGAGGCCCGCGTAACCGGCGATCCGCCCGTCCTCCTCGGCTACCAGGTAGCGCCGGGTCGCCCCGGGGCCGCGCGCGTGCGCAAGTTCGGACCAGAACATGCCGCGCGACCAGGCGTCCTCGGGGAACAGGTCGCGTTCCAGTTCGAGCACGGGGTCGATGTCCCACCAGCGCATCTCGCGGAGCGCGGCGGACGGGGCGACGGGCACGGATGCGGACCCGGTCGCGGACACGGACGCAGTCGCGCTCCCGGCCCCGGTATCGGTATCGGTTCCGGTTTCGGTACCGGTTTCGGTTCCGGTTTCGGTATGCGTACCGGGACCGGTGGCGGGCCGGGTGTCGGTCCCGCTGCCGGGGTGGGGTCCAGTCGTCTCGCCCGTCACTTGGGGGTGACCACCTTGTAGTTCTTGGGGACCTGGGCGTCGGGCCTGCGCAGGTACAGCGGCCGGGGCTCCGGCAGCTCGTCGCCGCGGGCCAGGCGCTCGGCGGCGAGACTCGCGAGGGCGGCGGCGGACACGTGCTCGGGCTCGTGCGCCTTCGGGAAGGTGTCCGGGTACAGCAGCGCGCCCGCGCCGACCGCGGTCAGGCCCTCGACCTGCTCCGCGATGTCGGCGGGACGGTTGACGGCCGGGTCGGTGACACGGGTGCGGGAGTCGGCGTAGCGCGCCCAGTAGACCTCCTTGCGGCGGGCGTCCGTCGCCACGACGAAGGGGCCCGGCAGGTCGGCCGCGTAGGCGAGGCCGTCCAGCGTGCACACGCCGTGCACGGGCACGCCGAGCGCGAGGCCGAAGGTGTCCGCGGTCATCAGGCCGACGCGCAGCCCGGTGTACGGGCCGGGGCCGATGCCGACGACGACGCCGGTGACCGCGCCGAGCGGGAGGCCGGCGTCGCTGCAGAGGCGGTCCACGGCCGGGAGCAGCAGCTCGCCGTGGCGGCGGGCGTCGACCTGGCTGGAGGAGGCGATGACGTCCGTGCCGTCGTGCAGCGCGACGGTCACGGCGGGAGTTGCGGTATCGAGAGCGAGCAGGAGCACGCAAACAGCCTACGGCTCCGGCGCCGTCCGCACGGTCGCCACGGTCCGCGCGGCAGGCTCCTGCTACGGTCACGACGGAAAGCGATTGCGTACTCACTCTTCGTGATCATGCGAGGCCGGGCGCATCGCCAGGGCTTCAGGCGCGTTTCCCGCGGGTTCCGGCATGTTCCGCGGGCTCCGCACGGGCTCGGAGCAGGTCAGGGCGACGTACGGCGGAGGTGGACGACGATGTCGGGCAGCAGCTCCGCGATCGTGGCGGGACTGACCGCCGCGGCCCTCGCGACGGTGGGCTTCCTCGCGTACCAGGCGTCGGCGAACGTCCCGGCCGAGTTCACCGGCCCCCGCGCGGCGGCCTCGCCCGGCGTGCCCCCCTCCGGGACCCCCCGGGGCGTCCGGCGTCCCGGCGGCCCGCCGGACGGTTCCGGGCGGGGCGCCCGGGTCGTGTACTCACTCGCCGACGACCGGGTGTGGCTGATCGGCAGGGGCGGCGAGGTCCGGCGTACGTTCCGGGTCAGCCCCGGCGCGGTCGACCCGCTGCCCGGCGTCCACGGCGTCACGTCCCGCTCGGACGCGGTGCGCGGCTCGGACGGCGTCCCCGTCGAGCACGTCGTCCGCTTCGCGGACGTCGACGGGGTGTCCATCGGCTTCAGCGCGGCGGTGGACGGCTCAGTGCCGGCCCGCCCCAAGGAACAGACGGGCGGCATTCGGGAGACCCGCGCGGACGGCGACGCGATGTGGGAGTTCGCGACGTACGGCCGGAAGGTCGTCGTCGTCCGCTAGGCCCTGTCGGTCGGTCACCCCGGCGCCGCGTGCCCGGCACGCGCACCCGCGGCGTTGCCGTCGCCCCCGGCTCAGGCCGCGCTCGGCTTCCCCCACGCCCGGCTCCGCCCAGCGCTCGGCTCCGCCCACCCGGGCGGGGCCCCTCGCGTCGGCTCCCCCGCCGTCCCGCAGCCGCACGCACCTGAGCGCGCTCGGGCGGGCCAGGACGCACGCGCCTCACGACCGGGCCGCTCCAGCCGGCAGTCCCCGGTCCCTGTCGCTCGCCGGTCCCTGTCGCTCGCCGGTTCCCCGCCGGCCGTGACCCCGGCTCAGGCCGCTGTGCGGTGACGTACGGGCTCGGGCGGGCGCGTCCCGCCGTACGGCTCCGAGGGCTGCGTGCCGTACGGCTCCGGGGCCCGCGGCGGCGTGGAGACCGCCCGCGCGGCGGCGCACGCCGCCAGCAGGTCGCGCATGGACACTCCGGCGACCGCGGTCGGCCGCGGGATGGGCTCCGACGTTGGCTCTGGCGTGGACATGGACGCCTCCTGAGGGCCGGGGCAAACGTAGTTAGGTAGACCTAACCACGGACTGGATACCATGTGACCACGCTGGGGAGGCCCAGCGCAAGATTTTCCCGACAGCGTGTCGGTACGTGGGACGGGGCCCCGAGGGTGCGCGGGACGGCGCGGTGCGCGAGCCCTGGAGGACTCCTTGTTCGCGCGGGACGGGACCGTGTCCGTCCCCGGGAAGGTCCCGTGGTCGTGCCCGGCACAGGACCGAGTTCGTCCCCGTGAGCGATCCGCGTTCGCGTCCGGGGCGGGTCCGAGTCGGTGCCCGGGACGCCGCCGTGTTCGTGCGTCGGGCGCGGCGCCATGCGGCTCAGGCCGCCAGCGCGCTCAGGTCGGCCGCCGCCCAGCGCTCCGGGACGGGTCCCAGTCGGTGCCCAGGACACAGCCGTCTTCGTACGTCGGGCGAGGCGCCGTGCGGCTCAGGCGGCCAGCGCCCTCAGGTCGGCTGCCGCCCAGCGCTCCGGGGCGGGTCCCAGTCGGTGCCCAGGACACAGCCGTCTTCGTACGTCGGGCGGGGCGCGCCGTACGGCTCAGGCGGCCAGCGCCCTCAGGTCGGCCGCCGCACAGCGCTCCGGGACAGGACCGAGTCGGTGCCCGGGACGCCGCCGTGTTCGTGCGTCGGGCGCGGCGCCATGCGGCTCAGGCCGCCAGCGCCCTCAGGTCGGCCGCCGCCCAGCGCTCCCCGAGCCCGGTCAGGGTCACGTGCCGCACCTCGTCGGTGGTGTCGCCGACGGCACGGTGGATGACGACCTGGAGCCGGTCCTCGGTCAGCTCCTCGACCTTGCCCTCGCCCCACTCGACGACGATCACGGAGTCCGGCAGCGACACGTCGAGGTCGAGGTCCTCCATCTCGTCCAGGCCTCCTGCCAGCCGGTACGCGTCCACGTGCACGAGCGGCGGGCCGTCACCGAGCGAGGGGTGCACGCGCGCGATGACGAACGTCGGGGAGGTGACCGCGCCGCGCACGTCCATGCCCTCGCCGAGCCCGCGGGTCAGGGTGGTCTTGCCCGCGCCCAGCTCGCCGGAGAGCATCACGAGATCGCCGGCGCGCAGCAGCTCGGCGAGCCTTCGGCCCAGCTCCTTCATCTGCTCGGGCGAGGTGATCGTCAGCCGGGTGCCCGCCGGGACGTCGGCCGGGGTGCCGGCCACGTCCTCGGCCGGGACGGCGGCCGGGGCGCCGGCCGGGTTCTCGGCCCGGTTCTCAGCCGGGTTGTGCGGTGCCGCTGGTGCTTCCATAGCCACCCACGGTAGCTCCTGCGGGCACCGCGCCCACGCGGGTGAGCAGGTCGGCGAGCCGGTCGGTCACCACGTCGGGATGCTCCAGCATCACCAGGTGCCCGGCGTCCGGTACGAGCACCAGCTCGGCGTGTGGCAGCAGGTCGGCGATGGCCTCGCTGTGCTCGCTGGGCGTGACGAGATCGCCGACGCCCGCCAGCACCAGCACCGGTATGTCCAGGAAGCGGGCGAGCGCCTCCGTCTTGTCGTGGTCGGTGAACGCCGGGTAGAACTCGGCGACCACGTCGATCGGCGTGCTCTCGATCATCCGCTCGGCGAACCGGGCGACCGCCGGATCGACGTCCCGTGAGGAGAACGAGTACCGCTTGATGACCCCGGCGAACAGGTCGGCCGTCGCCCGGCGTCCCTTCTCCACCAGCTCGGCCCGCTGCCCCAGCGCCTTCAGCACCCCGGGCAGCACCCTCCGCACCGCGTTCACCCCGGCCACCGGCAGCCCGAAGCTGACCTCGCCGAGCCGGCCCGACGACGTACCGACCAGGGCCGTACCGACGACGCGCTCGCGGACCAGCTCGGGGAACTGGTCGGCCAGCGCCATCATCGTCATGCCGCCCATCGAGTGGCCGACCAGCACGACCGGGCCCTCGGGCGCGGTGGCGTCGATGACGGTCTTCAGGTCGCGGCCCAACTGGTCGATGGTGAGCGGCACGCCGTCCCGCACCTGGGCCGTGCCGCGCCCGGAACGGCCGTGACTGCGCTGGTCCCAGTGCACGGTGCGGACGACGCCGCGCAGCGCGGCGCGCTGGAAGTGCCAGGAGTCCTGGTTGAGGCAGTAGCCGTGGCTGAACACGACCGTGACGGGCGCGGGCGCCTTCCGGCCGAACAGGCGCCTGCGGCGCGGCCCGGTCCCGTCCGCCGCCTCCGGGACCACGTCGTCGATTTCGTAGTACAGCTCGGTGCCGTCGTCGGCGTACGCCTTGCCGGGTATGCCGCGCAGTCCCCCGTACGGGCCGGCCGAGTCGAGCGCGAGGCGGGCCTTCTGCCGCATGCCGCGGCCGACCGTGAGGCGCTCGATCGCGACACCGGCCGCCGCGCCCGCCGCGACGACGCCGATCGCGGCGCCCGCGATACCGGCCCGGCGCCAGGTGCCCGTCCCCACGGCTGCCGTGCCGGTGGTTCCACCGGCGGCGCGGGCGGCGGACACGGCGGCGCTCGCCACGGCCTTCGCACTGCTGTCGCTCACGATCCCCTCCTCGTCGCCGCCACGGACACGGCGGCCGCCTCCCCGCCCGCCTACCCCTTGGCCTGCTCGTTCACCTGCTCGTTCGCCTGCTCGTCCAGATAGACGCGCGGGACGCGCCGTCCGATCCGGGTGACGATCTCGTACGCGATGGTCCCCGCGGCCTGCGCCCAGTCCTCCGCGGTGGGCTCGCCGCGGTCGCCCGGGCCGAACAGCACCGCTTCGCTGCCGGGCGCCGGCTCGTCGCCGCCGAGGTCGACGACGAACTGGTCCATGGCCACGCGCCCCGCGACCGTACGCCACTTGCCGTCCACCAGGACCGGGCCGGACGAGGAGGCGTGCCGCGGGATGCCGTCCGCGTAGCCCACGGGGACGAGGCCGAGGGTGGTCTCGCCGGGGGTCGTGTAATGGTGCCCGTAGCTCACACCGTGCCCACCCGGCACGTGCTTGACCAGAGCCAGGGAGGCCGACAGCGTCATCACGGGACGCAGCCCGAAGTCGGCCGGGGTGCCGATCTCGGGGCTCGGCGAGATGCCGTAGAGCGCGATCCCGGTCCGTACGAGGTCGAAGTGGGACTCGGGGACCGTGAGGGTGGCGGGCGAGTTGGCGATGTGCCGCACCTCGGGGCGGAGCCCCTGCGCCTCGGCGTGGGCCAGCATGTCCCTGAAGACCGTGAGCTGCGCGGCGATGGAGGGGTGGCCCGGCTCGTCGGCGCAGGCGAAGTGGGACCACACGCCCGTGACGCGCAGCAGGCCCTCGGCCTCGGCGCGCAGGGACTCGGCGACCAGCTCGGACCAGGCGCCGGGCGGGCACCCGTTGCGTCCGAGGCCCGTGTCGGCCTTGAGCTGCACGCGCGCGGGGCGGTCCGCGCGCCGGGCCGCCCCGGTGACCTCGCGCAGCGCCCACATACCGCTCACCGACACGTCGAGGTCGGCCTCGACGGCCTCGCGCCAGGGGCCGCCCGGCGTCCACAGCCAGCACATGATCCGGAGGTCGGGCGGCAGGGCTCCGGAGCGGCGCAGCGCGAGCGCCTCCTCGGGCGTCGCCGTGCCCAGCCAGGTGGCCCCCGCCTGGACGGCGGCGCGGGCGCACGGCAGCGCGCCGTGTCCGTATCCCTCGGACTTGACCACGGCCATGAGGGCGGACCCGGGGGCCTTGGCACGCAGCGCGCGCACGTTGGCCCGCAGGGCCGCCAGATCGATTTCGGCGCGGGCGCGCAGGGGTGCCGTCGGCAGGCTCGCTGTCTCAGTCATCGCGTCCCCAGTGTCTCAGAGGGGTACGACAGCCCGGCCCGTTCAGAGGCGTAGGGCAGCCCTGCGGGCGCCCCCCGCGCCGTGCGCGCGCTACCTCCGGGGATGACGGTCGACGAGCGCCGACGGGCGAACGGGGGTGCGGGCCCACGACAGCCGACGGGCGAACGGGGCACACGTCCCGCACGTCCCGCGCACCTCACGCACCTCACATGTCCCGCACACCCCGCGCATCTCACACGTCCCGCACGTCCCGCCAGGCCCTCGGCAGCGCCTCCGCCACGTCGTGGGCGCCGACCGGTGCGCCGTCGGAGGCGAAGCGGCACGCCAGGCCGTGCAGGTACGCAGCCGCGCTGCCCGCGTCGCGCGCGGAGAGCCCGGCCGCCAGCAGTGAGCCGGCGAGCCCGGACAGCACGTCGCCGCTGCCCGCGGTGGCCAGCCAGGGCGTCCCGGTGGCGTTCACCCGCACCGCACCGCCCACTGCACCGCCCACCGGCCCGCTGCCCGGCCCGCTGTCCGGCCCGCTGTCCGGGTGGGCTTCCGGGTGGGCTCCCGGGTCGGCGATCAGCGTCGTGGAGCCCTTCAGCAGCACCGTCGCCGAGTACCGCGACGCCAGCTCCCGCACCGCCGCCAGCCGCGCTCCCTCGACCTCCTCGCGGGCCACGCCGAGCAGCGCGGCGGCCTCTCCGGCGTGCGGGGTCATCAGGGTGGGCGCCGTCCGGGCCCGTACGGCGTCCCGGTCGGCGAGCCGCAGTCCGTCGGCGTCGATCAGCACGGGCACGTCGGCCGCGAGCACCTCGGCGACGGTGCCCGCGTCCTCGCCCGCGCCGGGCCCGGTGACCCACGCCTGCACGCGCCCCGCCTTCTTGGGACCCCGGTCGGAGACGAGCGTCTCGGGGAAGCGGGCGATGACGGCGTCCTGGGCGGGACCGACGTACCGCACGGCCCCGGCGCCGCCCCGCAGCGCGCCGGACACGGCCAGCACGGCGGCACCCGGATAGCGCGCGGAGCCTGCGGCGATGCCGACCACACCGCGCCGGTACTTGTCGCTCTCGGCACCCGGCACGGGCAGCAGCCGGGCGACGTCCGCGTGCTGCAGGGCCTCCAGAACGGGTTGGGCGGGCAGGTCGAGACCGATGTCGACCAGCCGCACCGACCCGGCGTACTCCCGCGCCGGGTCGACGAGCAGCCCCGGCTTGTGCGTCCCGAACGTCACCGTCAGGTCGGCCCGCAGCGCCACGCCGCGCACCTCGCCGGTGTCCGCGTCCACGCCGCTGGGCAGGTCGACGGCGACGACGGCGGCCCGGGAGCGCTCGGCGGCCCTCGCGAACGGCACGGCGTCCGGCCGCAGCCCGCCCCTGCCACCGATGCCGACGATGCCGTCCACCACGAGATCGGCGCGTGCGATCAGCTCGTCGGGGACGGCGGTGCCCGTGGGACCGGTGCGGCCGGTGGAGCCGGCAGGGCCGACCGGACCGGTGGCGCCGGTGACCGACCCGCCGGCCCGGCGCAGCGCCGCGAGGCCCCCGGCGTGGGCACGCCCGGGCGTGAGCAGCACCGCCGTGACGCCCGCGCCGCGCCGGGCGAGGCGGGCACCGGCATACAGGGCGTCACCCCCGTTGTCGCCGCTGCCGACCAGCAGCACGACACGGCTGCCGTACACCCGTCCGCCGCCCCCGGAACCCCTCACGCGCCCGAGCAACTCGGCGCAGGTGGCGGCGAGTCCGGCGGCGGCGCGCTGCATCAGCGCGCCCTCGGGAAGCCGTTCCATGAGACGGCGTTCGGCGGTCCTGACGGTCTCCACGCTGTAAGCACGACGCATGGGGACGAGTGTCCCGCACGGCGACGCACCACGCCCGACGGCCGCACCGAACCGACGGAGCCCCGGCCCCATCGGCGGCTCCCGGACCCGGGAACAGCCGCCCCGAACCCGTCGGCGGCTCCGGACCCGACGGCCCCCCGGACCCGGGAACAGCCACCCCGAACCCGACAGTCGCCCCCGAACCGAACGCCGCCCCGGACCCGGGAACCGCCACCCCGAACCCGACGGGCGACACAGGAACCCGGCAACCGCCCCGGACCCAACGGCCCCACCGAGCCGTCGGGCAGGCCCCGTTGGGCTCTCAGCCCTCCGCGATCACCACGGCCGAGGCGATCCCCGCGTCATGGCTGAGGGAGACGTGCCACGACCGCACCCCGAGCTGCGCGGCCCGCGCGGCAACCGTGCCCGAGACCCGCAGCCGGGGCTGCCCGCTGTCCTCGACGTACACCTCGGCGTCGGTCCAGTGCAGCCCGCCCGGCGCGCCCAGCGCCTTCGCCAGCGCCTCCTTGGCCGCGAACCGTGCGGCCAGCGAGGCGACCCCCCGCCGCTCCCCACTGGCGAGGAACAACTCGCTCTCCAGGAACAGCCGCCGCGCCATCGCCGGTGTACGCGCGAGCGACGCCGCGAACCGCTCGATCTCGGCGACGTCGATACCGACCCCGATAATGCTCATGACGAGCACCCTACGGCGCTCCCACGACCGCCCACGGCCGCACCGGCTCCTCACGCCTCGCCCCGGGCCCGACTCACCGCGGACGACGCCGGCACGCGGAGCCGGCGGCCGGCGCACCCGCACCCGCACCCGCACCCGCACCCGCACCCGCACCCGCACCCGCACCCGCACTTCACACAAGCCCGCGCGCCTACTCCACCGTCACCGACTTGGCCAGGTTCCGGGGCTGATCCACCTCGTTGCCCCGCGCCGTGGCCAGTTCGCAGGCGAAGACCTGGAGCGGCACCGTCGCGACCAGCGGCTGGAGCAGGGCGGGGGTGGCCGGGACGCGGATGAGGTGGTCGGCGTACGGGGTGACCACGTCGTCGCCCTCCTCCGCGATGACGATGGTGCGCGCACCCCGCGCGCGGATCTCCTGGATGTTGGACACGATCTTGTCGTGCAGGACGGACCGGCCCTGCGGCGACGGTACGACCACGACCACCGGCAGGTCCTCCTCGATGAGCGCGATCGGCCCGTGCTTCAGCTCGCCCGCCGCGAAGCCCTCGGCGTGCATGTAGGCGAGCTCCTTCAGCTTCAGCGCGCCTTCCAGGGCGACCGGATGGCCTACGTGCCGCCCCAGGAACAGCACCGTGTTCTTCGCGGCGAGCGAGCGCGCCAGGTCCCGTACCGGCCCCATCGTCTCCAGGACGCGTTCCACGGCGCCCGAGATCTGTGACAGGTCCTGGATCACCGCCCGGATCCCGTCACCGCGCTGCGTGCCGCGCACCTGGCCCAGGTACAGCGCCACCAGGTAACACGCGACCAGCTGCGTCAGGAACGCCTTCGTCGAGGCGACGGCGACCTCCGGCCCGGCGTGCGTGTAGAGCACCGCGTCGGACTCGCGCGGAATGGTCGAGCCGTTGGTGTTGCAGATGGCCAGCACCTTGGAGCCCTGCTCGCGGGCGTGGCGCAGCGCCATCAGGGTGTCCATCGTCTCCCCGGACTGGGAGATCGCCACGACCAGCGACCGGGGGCCCAGGATCGGGTCCCGGTAGCGGAACTCGCTGGCCAGCTCCACCTCGCACGGGACCCGCGCCCAGTGCTCGATGGCGTACTTGGCGATCAGCCCGGCGTGGAAGGCCGTACCGCACGCGACGATGACGACCTTGTCCGCCTCGCGCAGTGCCGCCGCCGAGATGCGCAGCTCGTCCAGGGTCAGCGCACCGGACGGTTCGATCCGCCCGAGCAGCGTGTCGGCGACCGCCTTCGGCTGCTCGGCGATCTCTTTCAGCATGAAGTACTCGTGACCGCCCTTCTCGGCGGCCGAGACGTCCCAGTCGATGCGGTACGTGCGGACGTCGGCGCGGCTGCCGTCGAAGCCGGTGACCGTGACGCCGTCGCGGCGCAGCTCCACCACCTGGTCCTGGCCCAGCTCGATGGCGTCCCGCGTGTGCTCGATGAACGCGGCGACGTCGGAGGCGAGGAAGGTTTCGCCCTCCCCCACGCCCACCACCAGCGGCGAGTTGCGGCGGGCCCCGACGACGACGTCCGGCGCGTCCGCGTGTACCGCGACCAGCGTGAACGCGCCCTCCAGACGTCGGCACACCAGCCGCATCGCCTCGGCCAGGTCGGCGCAGGCGGAGAACTCCTCGGCGAGCAGGTGCGCGACGACCTCGGTGTCCGTCTCGGACGCGAGCGCGTGCCCGCGGGCCGCCAGCTCGGCCCGCAGCAGCGCGAAGTTCTCGATGATGCCGTTGTGGACGACGGCGACCCGGCCCGCGTTGTCGAGGTGCGGGTGAGCGTTGGCGTCGGTCGGCGCGCCGTGCGTGGCCCAGCGGGTGTGCCCGATGCCGGTCGCGCCGGCCGGCAGGGGCCGCTCCTTGAGGGCTTTGTCCAGGTTGAGGAGCTTGCCGGACTTCTTGGCCGCCGCCAGCCCGCCGTCCGCGAGCACGGCGACGCCCGCCGAGTCGTAGCCCCGGTACTCCAGTCTCTTCAGTCCGGCCGTGACGACCTCGAGTGCCGACTGCGACCCCACATATCCCACGATTCCGCACATGGAACGGCAGCCTACGATCAGATGCCCGTCAAAATGGGTCGCCGCGTGCCCGAAATCGGAAATTCCCACCGGGGGGCGACACTCGAACGCCCGCGGCCCCCGGGAGGAATTCCCCTTCGGCGAAGTCAGCCGAGCTTCGCCAACTGCACGTCCACGATCTCGGTCGGGAACGCGAAGTCCTTGCCCGACGCGGCCGACGCCATGTTGATGACCGGGAAGTACGCGAGCGTCGCGCCCCTGCGCACGACGACGGTCTTCATCGGAGCCTTCACGCCCTTGTCGACCTCCATGTTCAGCGTCACGGCGAGCGCCTCGTCCCCGCCCTTCGGCGCCTCGGTCGTCGCGACCGACACGACCTTGGTGTCGCTGCCCTTGGCCGTGTAGGTGAACCCGCCCGCGCACTTCTCGGCAGCCGCGTTCAGGTCCTTCATGGCCTGCTCGGCGCCGCCGTCCGCGTACGACGCCAGGGTGACGTAGAGCTTGCTGACGTCGAGCCCGGCCAGCACGGCCTCCTCGATGTCCGCGCCCTTGGCGGGCTTCTTCGGCGCGCTCGTCCAGCCCCGCTTGACCGTCGCGGCGGGCTTGCCGACGTACGTCGTCATCTGCGCGTACGCGAGCGGCGTGCAGGCCGCGTCGCTCGCCTCGACCTCCGACTGCGCGACATCGTCCGCCGCCGGCACCTTGGCGACGACCTTGCCGCTCGTGACGTCGGCCTGCACCAGCGCGGCCTTCTCCAGCTCCGCGGAGGTGAGCGCCTTGGCCGCGGTCTTCTCCGGGGCCGCCGAAGACCCGCCCTGGTCCTTGGCGTCGTCGTCGCCGTTCTCCCCACCGCAGGCGGTGACGAGCAGGGCGAGCGCGGCGGTGGACGCGGCGAGGGCGGCACGGCGGACGGCGATGGTTCTCACGTAGGGGTCTCTCTCTCGAACGCGCGAAAGACACGTGAAGAACACACGCGCCCTCCGCAAACTGTGCGCGCACTTTATCCACGGGAATGTCACAAACGATCACTCGGCCCCCTGCCCCCGCACAACCCGGTACCCGACCGTGACGACACCGTGATCGCCGTGACCGCCGGGGTCGCGCGGCTCTCGAGGCCCCCTCGAACCACCCCCCGCGTGACGCAGCCCACCCCCACCCCGCCGCGAACTCCGTTAACAATGGACCGTGATCTCTCCGGTCCCCTCGATACCCCGGAGCGCCCACCGGCAGCGGCCGGAGGCGACTCCCTACCTCGACCTCACCCGAGCCGAATGGAGCGCGCTGCGCGACAAGACCCCGCTGCCGTTGTCCGCGGCGGAGGTCGAGAAGCTGCGCGGCCTGGGTGACGTCATCGACCTCGACGAGGTGCGGGACATCTACCTGCCACTGTCCCGGCTGCTGAACCTGTACGTCGGCGCCACGGACGGCCTCCGGGGAGCGCTGAACACGTTCCTGGGCGAGCAGGGCTCCCAGTCGGGCACCCCGTTCGTGATAGGCGTCGCCGGTTCGGTCGCGGTCGGCAAGTCCACCGTCGCCCGCCTCCTGCAGGCCCTGCTGTCCCGCTGGCCCGAGCATCCGCGCGTCGAGCTCGTCACGACGGACGGCTTCCTGCTGCCGACCAGGGAACTCCAGAACCGCGGCCTGATGTCCAGGAAGGGTTTCCCCGAGTCGTACGACCGCCGGGCCCTGACCCGCTTCGTCGCCGACGTCAAGGCCGGCAAGGCAGAAGTGACGGCTCCCGTCTACTCCCACCTGATCTACGACATCGTCCCCGGCGAGAAGCTCGCCGTGCGCCGGCCCGACATCCTGATCGTCGAGGGCCTCAACGTCCTGCAGCCCGCCCTGCCCGGCAAGGACGGCCGCACCCGCGTCGGCCTCGCCGACTACTTCGACTTCAGCGTGTACGTCGACGCCCGCCTCGAGGACATCGAGCGCTGGTACCTCAACCGCTTCAAGAAGCTGCGCGCGACCGCCTTCCAGGACCCGTCCTCGTACTTCCGCAAGTACACGCAGGTCTCCGAGGAGGAGGCCCTCGACTACGCGCGCACCATGTGGCGCACCATCAACAAGCCGAACCTGGTGGAGAACATCGCCCCCACCCGGGGCCGGGCCGCGCTCGTGCTGCGCAAGGGCCCGGACCACAAGGTGCAGCGGCTCAGCCTGCGCAAACTGTGAGCACGATTACGCTGCCGCCATGCTGCATCTGCGTCTGATCACCCCCTTGGACCACACGGACGACGTGGTCCGTCTGATCGAGAAGACGGTCGGCACCACCCACCTCTGCGTCCTGCGGGGCGCGGCCCTCGACCCCGCCGGCGACGTCGTGATGTGCGACGTGGCCCGCGAGGCGGGCGACGAACTCCTCCGGGAACTCCGCGAGCTCGGGCTGGACAAGTCCGGCTCGATCGCCGTGGAGACCATCGACCTGTCGCTGTCCACCCGCGCCGAACAGGCCGCCGACGACGCGCCGGGCGAAGCCGCGGACGCGGTGCTGTGGGAACAGCTCGAGGACGCGACGCACGAGGAGTCGACGCTCTCCGTCACCTACGTCGCCTTCATCACGCTGGCGACGATGATCGCCGCGTGCGGTGTGGTCCTCGACAACGCGGTCCTGATCGTGGGCGCCATGGCGGTCGGACCGGAGTTCGGGCCACTGGCCGGGATCTGCACGGCCGCCGTGCAGCGGGAGCCGCGGCTCGCGGCACGGTCGCTGCTGGCGCTGCTGGCCGGTTTCGCGGCGGCGATGACGGTGACGGTCGGCTTCAGCTGGTTCATGGACGCCGTCGGCCTGTTCACCGAGGGCAAGCTGGCCGCGGACCGTCCGAACACCGGGTTCGTGTACGCCCCGGACTGGTTCTCGTTCGTCGTCGCGGTCCTCGCGGGCGCCGCCGGGACGCTGTCGCTGACGTCGGCGAAGTCCGGGGCGCTGGTCGGTGTGGCGATCTCCGTGACGACCGTCCCGGCCGCCGCGAACGCCGCCGTGGCCCTCAGCTACGGCGACACCCAGCAGATGTGGGGCTCGACGGAGCAGCTCCTGCTCAACCTGCTCGGCATCGTCCTCGCCGGCATCCTCACGCTGCTGACCCAGAAGTGGCTCTGGGCCAGACAGCACCAGCGCACACCGGTACGCCCCGAGCACCTTCCCTAGGACCCGCCGCGCCGACCCGAAGAACCCGGGCGGCACCTGCCCCAGACCTGCGTGCCCGAGCCACCCGGACACCTGCCCCGGACTGCCTGCCCGAACGACCCGGGCACCCACCCCGGCGGCTGCCTGCCCGCGCGGCCCGAGCACCTACCCGAGCGCGGACTTCACCGAGTCGGCCAGTCGGCCGGCCACCGCGCGGGCCTGCTCGAGGTCGGCGGCCTCGACCATGACCCGCACCAGCGGCTCGGTGCCGGAGGAACGCAGCAGCACCCGGCCCGTCGAGCCCAGCTCCCGCTCGGCGTCGGTGACCGCGGCGGCCAGATCGGCGGAGGTCGCCACCCGGGACTTGTCGACGTCCTTCACATTGATCAGCACCTGCGGCAGCCGCTCCATCACCGACGCCAGCTCCCGCAGCGTCCGGCCGGACTCGGCGACCCGCGCGGCCAGCAGCAGCCCGGTGAGCGTGCCGTCGCCGGTGGTGGCGTGGTCGAGGACGATGACGTGCCCGGACTGCTCGCCGCCGAGAGCGAAGCCGTGCTCCTTCATCGCCTCCAGGACGTACCGGTCGCCGACGGCGGTCTGCACGAGGGAGATGCCCTCGCGCTCCATGGCGAGCTTGAACCCCAGGTTCGACATGACGGTCGCGACGACCGTGTCGGAGCGCAGAGCGGAACGTTCCCGCATGGCCACCGCGAGCACCGCGAGGATCTGGTCGCCGTCGACCTCGGCACCGGTGTGGTCCACGGCCAGGCACCGGTCCGCGTCACCGTCGTGCGCGATGCCCAGGTCGGCCCCGTGCTCCCGGACGGCGGCCTGCAGCAGACCGAGGTGGGTGGAGCCGCAGCCGTCGTTGATGTTGAGCCCGTCGGGCGCGGTACCGATCGTGACGACCTCGGCACCGGCCCGGATGAAGGCCTCGGGCGAGACCCGGGAGGCCGCCCCGTGCGCCTCGTCCAGGACGATCTTCAGACCGTCGAGCCGGTTGGGCAGCACGCCGATGAGGTGCGCGACGTACTGGTCGAGCCCTTCGTCGTAGTCGCGGACCCGGCCGACACCGGAGCCGGTCGGGCGGTCCCAGGGAGCACCGGTGCGGTGCTCCTCGTAGACGGACTCGATACGGTCCTCGAGCTCGTCGGCGAGTTTGTGGCCGCCACGGGCGAAGAACTTGATGCCGTTGTCCGGCATGGCGTTGTGACTGGCCGACAGCATGACGCCGAGGTCGGCGCCGAGCGCGCCGGTCAGGTGGGCGACCGCGGGCGTCGGCAGCACGCCGGCCTTCAGCACGTCCACGCCGGCGCTGGCGAGACCGGCGATCACGGCGGCCTCCAGGAACTCCCCCGACGCGCGCGGGTCACGTCCGACGACGGCGGTGGGCCGGTGTCCCTCGAACGTGCCCGCCTCGGCCAGCACGTGCGCCGCGGCGACGGAGAGGCCGAGCGCCATTTCCGCCGTGAGGTCCGCGTTGGCCACACCGCGCACGCCGTCCGTGCCGAAGAGTCGTCCCACTTGTCCTCCTGAGGAAGCGTCAGTTACGGGAAACCGTGCCGGTGCGGATCACGCAGGCGGCTCCCGAGGCCGGGCGGTGCCGTCATGTCAGTCCATGCCCGGACATCCGTACACACAAGCCGTTGAGCGTCTTGTGCCGTTATACGCCCAACGACAGCAATAAACGAACGCCCCGGCAGCACTGTGGCGTGCCGCCGGGGCGTTCGGAGTACGTACGAGCGGGCCGAACCGGCTCGTGGACGTACGAGCAGGCAGCGAAGCCTAGCGCTTGCTGTACTGCGGAGCCTTGCGGGCCTTCTTCAGACCGGCCTTCTTCCGCTCGACCGCGCGGTCGTCGCGGCGCAGGAAGCCGGCCTTCTTGAGCGCACCGCGGTTGTTGTCGACGTCGGCCTCGTTCAGCGCACGGGCGACACCGAGACGGAGCGCACCGGCCTGGCCGGAGACGCCGCCACCGGCGATACGGGCGATGACGTCGTAACGGCCCTCGAGCTCGAGCACCTTGAAGGGCTCGTTGACTTCCTGCTGGTGCACCTTGTTCGGGAAGTAGTCCTCGAGGGTGCGGCCGTTGATCTTCCACTTGCCGGTGCCCGGGACGATCCGGACACGGGCGATGGCGTTCTTGCGGCGGCCCAGGCCGGCGGCCGGCTGGGGCTCGCCGAAGCGGGAGGCCATGGACTCCGAGGTGTACTCGCCCTCGACGGGCGCCTCGGACTCGGTGGTGTAGCTGTCGATGTCGACGGTCTCGTCGAGCGGCTGCTCGGCAGTGGTCTCGGCCACGATTCTCCTCAGATTCTGTTCAGTCTTAGGGGGTGGCCGGACTTACTGCGCGACCTGGGTGATCTCGAACGGCACCGGCTGCTGCGCGGCGTGCGGGTGCTGGTCACCCTTGTAGACCTTCAGCTTCGTGAGCATCTGACGGCCCAGAGTGTTCTTGGGGAGCATGCCCTTGACGGCCTTCTCGATGGCCTTCTCGGGGTTCTTGTCAAGCAGCTCGTCGTAGCGGACGGAGCGCAGACCACCCGGGTAGCCGGAGTGGCGGTACGCCATCTTCTGGGTCCGCTTGTTGCCGGAGAGGTGCACCTTGTCGGCGTTGATGATGATGACGAAGTCACCAGCGTCGACGTGCGGCGCGTAGATCGGCTTGTGCTTGCCCCGCAGAAGGGTGGCGGCAGTGGTGGCGAGACGACCCAGGACAACATCCTGAGCGTCGATGACGTGCCACTGGCGCGTCACATCGCCGGGCTTGGGGCTGTACGTACGCACGGTTCGTAGCCTTCGCTTCGAGTGAATGGTCCTGACAAGGTCACCGAAACGATCACGACAGCCTGGACCGCACGGCGGCGACGCATACCGCATACATGGGGTCGCTGGTCATCGGCCCGGTGGACCGGTGTAAGGGCCCGTCCCGTGAGAATGAGCAAGCCAATACACAACGAACATGCAGGATAGCCGGGCTGCCCCGGACGGGTCAAAACGATCAACCCCGCCGAACGCCCGGCTCCTACCTCCCCCAGAGTACGCGACCCCCGGGCAGCGCGACCCGCGCGCATCCGCTGCCCCGCCCGGCCCACCGCCGGACGGGGCGCCCCGCGCCCCGTCTAAGATGCGCCCCATGAGCTACGGGCAGGGGGGACCCCAGGATCAGTGGGATCCCTGGAAACCGCATTCTCAGCAGCCCTGGAACAGCGGCGGCGACGGCACCCCGGACTGGGCGGCGCTCGCCGAGGCGTCCGAGGCCCGCGCCAAGCGGCGCCGGCTGCTGCTCATCGGCGGCGGCGCGCTCGCCACGGTCGCGATCGGCGTTGCCGTCGCGGTGGCGGTCGTCTCGGCGAACGGCGGCGACAAGCGGTCGGACGAGTCGGCCTCCCAGCTGCCCTCGGCCGACATCCCGAGCAAGAGCGCCGGCGCGCCCTCCTTCGACCCGACCACGGCGCCTCCCCCGCTGGACCCGAAGGACTTCGTGTCCACCGGGAAGAAGGACAAGGCCCCGCTCAGTCCGGAGATCCTCTTCCCCGGCACGCAGCTGACCATGGCCGAGACCGTCTACAAGAAGGGCCCGACGGCGGACGCCAGAACCTGCTCGTCGGCCGCCCAGGGCACCCTGCCGAAGGTCCTCACGTCCAACGACTGCACGCGGCTGATGCGCGTCACCTACACCCGGGACGGCATCGCCGTGACCGTCGGCGTCGCCGTCTTCGACACCGAGGCGCAGGCGCTGAGGGCGAAGAAGCAGGCCGACACCAAGAGCATCGTCCGGTCGCTGTCCGGCGGCGGTGTGCGCCCGTTCTGCACGGGCGCGGTATGCCGCTCGACCACCAACTCCTTCGGCCGCTACGCCTACTTCACCATCGCCGGCTACACCAGCGGCAAGGACGTCACCGAGAAGAACACCGAGGTCTACGCGTCCGGCGACGACCTGGCCGAGTTCACCTTCCGCCAGATCCGCCGCCGCGGCGAGGCCCAGGCCTCGGCGGCGGCGAACGAGTAGCGCGCCCCAGCCCGGTTCAGCAGCAGCCGGTCGAGGGCAGCGACCGCTTGTTCCTGGCCTCCTTGTTCCGCGCCGCGAGCAGTTCGTCGGCCGGATAGCCGACCTCCTCCAGCGTCAGCCCGTGCGGCCGGACGACGTGCACGGCGGAGTCCCGTATGCCCGCGCCGAGCACCTTGCCCGGCCAGTCCGCCGGCCGGTGCCCGTCCCCGACGAACAGCAGCGCCCCGATCAGTGAGCGCACCATGTTGTGGCAGAAGGCGTCGGCCCGCACGGTCGCCGTGATGATCCCGTCGTCCCCGCGCACCAGGCTGAGCTCCTGGAGCGTACGGATCGTGGTGGCCCCGTCGCGCTTCTTGCAGTAGGCGGCGAAGTCGTGCTCCCCGAGCAGCCGCCGGGCCGCCTCGTTCATGGCGTCGACGTCGAGCGGCCAGTCGTGCCACAGGACGTGACCGCGCAGCAGCGGGTCGACGCCGCCCGGCTTGTCGGTGACACGGTAGGCGTAGCGCCGCCAGATCGCCGAGAAGCGGGCGTTGAACCCGGCCGGTGCCTCCGCGAGCGACCAGATCCGCACGTCGCGGGCCAGCCGCCCGGCCAGTCGCTTCAGCAGCTTCTCCCTGTGCTCGGCCCACAGCTCCACGGGAAGATCCACGTGGGCCACCTGCCCGCGCGCGTGCACCCCGGCGTCGGTCCGCCCGGCCACGGTCAGCTCGTACGTCGTGTCCCCGGACCGCGTCACGGTGCGCAGCGCGTCCTCGATCTCGCCCTGCACGGTCCGGCGCCCACCGGCCTGCTTGGCCCACCCGGAGAACGCGGTCCCGTCGTACGACAGGTCCATCCGCACCCGGACGAACCCGGCCTCTGCTTCGTCACTCACCCCTGGATCCTCTCAGCAACGCAAAGGCGGGCCCGCCCCCGGAAGGGAACGGGCCCGCAACGCCCCGAGGGGCGCAGACGCTTACGCGTCCTTCGACTCCTCGGCGGCCTCGTCGGACGCGGCCTCGACGGCCTCGTCCTTCTTGACGGCGTCTTCCTTGACCGCGCGCTTGGTCGCGGCCTCGGCCTCGCCGGTCGCCTCCTGCGCCACCGTCAGCGCCTCGACCAGCTCGATGACGGCCATGGGCGCGTTGTCGCCACGGCGGTTACCGATCTTGGTGATACGGGTGTAGCCACCCGGACGGTTCTCGTAGCGCGGGCCGATCTCGGTGAAGAGCGTGTGGACGACGCTCTTGTCCGTGATGACCTGGAGCACCTGACGGCGGTTGTGAAGGTCGCCCTTCTTCGCCTTGGTGACCAGACGCTCCGCGTACGGGCGCAGGCGGCGGGCCTTCGCCTCGGTGGTGGTGATGCGGCCGTGCTCGAAGAGCGACTTCGCCAGGTTCGCGAGCAGCAGCTTCTCGTGCGCGGCACTGCCGCCCAGACGGGCACCCTTGGTGGGCTTCGGCATGGTGTTTCTCCTAGGTGTCTGCCCCGGCCGTATCAGGTACCGGGGTCAGTATCCGAGCAGGCGGTTACCTGTCGGAGATCCGTGCCCGCCCCGCAGGGGCGAGCACGGAGAGGGGCGCGGGGACTGCGCGGCACGCCACGGCGCACCCGCACCCGAGTACGGACCGTGAGGCCCGGGCTCTCAGTACTGCTCGGTCTCCACGAACCCGGCGTCCGCGTCGTCGTCCGCACCGAAGGCGTCCGCGGCAGCGGTGGGGTCGAATCCGGGAGGCGAGTCCTTCAGCGCGAGACCCATGCCGGCGAGCTTGGCCTTGACCTCGTCGATGGACTTCGCACCGAAGTTGCGGATGTCGAGCAGGTCCGCCTCGGAGCGCGCGACGAGCTCACCCACGGAGTGGATGCCCTCACGCTTGAGGCAGTTGTACGACCGGACGGTGAGCTCCAGCTCCTCGATCGGCAGCGCCAGATCGGCGGCCAGGGCGGCGTCCGTGGGCGACGGGCCCATGTCGATGCCCTCGGCGTCGACGTTGAGCTCACGGGCCAGACCGAACAGCTCGACCAGGGTCTTGCCGGCGGACGCCATGGCGTCGCGCGGGCGCATGGCCTGCTTGGTCTCGACGTCGACGATCAGCTTGTCGAAGTCGGTGCGCTGCTCGACACGGGTCGCCTCGACCTTGTACGTGACCTTGAGCACCGGCGAGTAGATCGAGTCGACCGGGATACGGCCGATCTCCTGGCCCACCTGCTTGTTCTGCACGGCGGAGACGTAACCGCGGCCGCGCTCGACCGTCAGCTCCATCTCCAGCTTGCCCTTGCCGTTGAGCGTGGCGAGGACGAGGTCGGGGTTGTGCACCTCGACACCGGCCGGGGGCGCGATGTCGGCGGCGGTGACCAGACCCGGGCCCTGCTTGCGCAGGTACATCACGACCGGCTCGTCGTGCTCCGAGGAGACGACCAGCTGCTTGATGTTGAGGATCAGGTCGGTGACGTCCTCCTTGACGCCCGGCACGGTGGTGAACTCGTGCAGGACGCCGTCGATGCGGATGCTGGTGACGGCGGCACCGGGGATCGACGACAGGAGGGTGCGGCGGAGCGAGTTGCCGAGGGTGTAACCGAAGCCCGGCTCCAGCGGCTCGATCACGAACCGGGAGCGGAATTCGTCGACGACCTCTTCGGTCAACGAGGGACGCTGAGCGATCAGCATGTGTGGAGATCCTTCTTTCGTGGACGCCCGCTATTTGACGTCCGACGGAAACCGCACCCGTGAAAAGTGCGGGTAGTGCAAGGGTACGGGCGGCACAGCCCCTTTTACGGTGCCGTACCGCCCGAAACCACAGCCTGTGACGCGACGTGCGTCAGACGCGACGGCGCTTCGGCGGGCGGCAGCCGTTGTGCGGGGTCGGCGTGACGTCCTGGATCGAACCGACCTCGAGGCCGGTCGCCTGCAGGGAGCGGATGGCGGTCTCACGACCGGAACCCGGGCCCTTGACGAAGACGTCGACCTTGCGCATGCCGTGCTCCTGCGCGCGACGGGCAGCCGACTCGGCGGCCATCTGCGCGGCGAACGGCGTGGACTTCCGGGAACCCTTGAAGCCGACGTGGCCGGCCGAGGCCCAGGAGATCACGTTGCCGGACGGGTCCGTGATCGACACGATCGTGTTGTTGAACGTGCTCTTGATGTGCGCGTGGCCGTGAGCGACGTTCTTCTTTTCCTTGCGGCGCACCTTCTTGGCAGCGCCCTGACGTCCCTTGGGGGGCATCTATAACTCCTACGGGAGGTGGTCGGTCCTACAGCGAAGACCGTGGACAGGTGTCCGCTGCGGACTACTTCTTGCCCGGCTTCTTCTTGCCGGCAATGGCGCGACGCGGGCCCTTGCGGGTGCGGGCGTTGGTGCTGGTGCGCTGACCGCGGACGGGCAGACCGCGGCGGTGACGCAGACCCTGGTAGGTGCCGATCTCGACCTTGCGGCGGATGTCGGCCTGGATCTCGCGACGGAGGTCACCCTCGGTCTTGATGTTGTTGTCGACGTATTCGCGGATCGCGACGAGCTGCTCTTCGGTGAGGTCCCGGACACGGGTGTTCGGGTCCACGCCGGTGGCGGCCAGCGTCTGCTGCGAAAGGGTCCGGCCGATGCCGAACACGTAGGTGAGGGCGATCTCCACGCGCTTTTCGCGCGGGATGTCAACACCGGAAACGCGTGCCATTCAATGGCTCCAGTTTGATCTTCGGAGGTCTTCCACAGAGCCGACTCCCAGCCGCCGTACTAGGTACGAACTGGGTCCCCGGCCTCCGAACCGGGGGTGTCGAGCCACAGGCTCGGGCTCCGCGTATGAACATTTCAGCTCGCGTCGCGCGAAAATCTGCGAATCGCAGAGGGTACGGTCGTGCGTCAGCCCTGGCGCTGCTTGTGGCGCGGGTTCTCGCAGATGACCATGACCCGGCCGTGACGGCGGATCACCCTGCACTTGTCGCAGATCTTCTTGACGCTCGGCTTGACCTTCATGGGGTGAGGTTCTCCGGGTCAGTTGCCGGCAGCCCCACTGACGCAGGGCCTGGGCAAGATCTACTTGTAGCGGTAGACGATCCGGCCACGCGTCAGGTCGTACGGAGACAGCTCCACCACGACCCGGTCGTCAGGGAGGATGCGGATGTAGTGCATGCGCATCTTGCCGCTGATGTGTGCCAGGACCTGGTGGCCGTTCTGGAGCTCGACCTTGAACATGGCGTTCGGCAGAGACTCGACGACAGTGCCCTCGATCTCGATGGCACCTTGCTTCTTGGCCACGCTTCGCCCTTCGAATCGACTACCTTGATCGACTTTCGCATACCCCCGGAGTCCATGCGGACATGCGGGTACACGAGAGCCGACGAGTCAGTCTACGCCAGGGCTCCCGGAAACACGAATCGGGGGAGTCTGCCCCACGCGGGTGATCCTTAACCGAGCGGATCGGGAGCGGCCGTGACGCCGTACTCCGCGAGCTTGGCCCTGCCTGCGTCGGGGGCGGTCAGGACGAGAGGGCCCTGCTCGGTGAGGGCGACGGAGTGCTCCCAGTGGGAGGACCAGGTGCCGTCGGTCGTGACGACCGTCCAGTCGTCCTCCAGGACGACCGTCTTCGGCGTGCCCAGGGACACCATCGGCTCGATCGCCAGGCAGAAGCCCGGCACCAGCTTCGGGCCCTTGCCGCGCCGCCGGTCGACGTAGTTCAGCAGGTGCGGGTCCATGTGCATCTCGGTGCCGATGCCGTGTCCGCCGTAGTCCTCGACGATGCCGTACTTGCCGCCGCCCGGCTTCGGCTGGCGGCGGATGTACGTCTCGATGGCCCGGGAGACGTCCACGAGCCGGTTGCCCTGCTTCATCGCCGCGATGCCGGCCCACATCGACTCCTCGGTCACCCGGGAGAGCTCGACCAGCTCCGGGGCGTGACCGGAACCCACGAAGGCCGTGTAGGCGGCGTCGCCGTGCCAGCCGTCGATGATCGCGCCGCAGTCGATGGAGATGATGTCGCCGTCCTTGAGGACGACCTCGTCGGACGGGATGCCGTGCACGACGACCTCGTTCACGGACGTGCAGATGGTCGCGGGGAAGCCGCCGTACCCGAGGAAGTTCGGCTTGGCGTTGTGCTCGGTGAGCACCTTCCGGGCGACCTGGTCCAGGTCCCTGGTGGTGGCCCCGGGCACCGCGGCCTCACGGGTGGCCGCGTGGATGGCGGCCACGACCAGCCCCGCCTCGCGCATCTTGGCGATCTGCTCGGGGCTCTTGATCTGCACCATGAGTGACGAGGGCCTTTCTGGACCGGAGAACGAACGCGCGACGCACGCGTACAACGAGCGCTTCCAACGATAAACGGCACGCGGCCCGCCCGGACCGCCCACCCACGGCACAGCCGCGGCCCCCTGGGGGAACCGCGGCTGTGTCACGCAACAGAGGGGACTACGCGTCGTCCCGCTTCAGCGCCTCGAGCGCCCGACCGGTGATCTCGTCGACAGCGCCCATCGCGGAGATGGTCACGACCAGACCCTGCGCCTTGTAGTAGTCGATGATCGGCTCGGTCTGCGTGTGGTAGACCTCCAGCCGCTTGCGCACGGTCTCCTCGGAGTCGTCGTCGCGCTGGTACAGCTCGCCGCCGCACACGTCGCAGACGCCTTCCTTGGCGGGCTGGTTGTACGACACGTGGAAGACGTGCGCCGACTCGTTGCGGCACACACGTCGTCCGGCGATCCGCTTGACGACCTCCTCCTCGGGGGCTTCGAGGTCGAGCACCGCGTCCAGCTTGATGCCCTCGGACTCGAGCACCTCGTCCAGCGCCTGGGCCTGGGAGACGTTGCGCGGGAAACCGTCCAGCAGGAAGCCGTTCTCGGCGTCCGGCTGCTCCATGCGGTCCTTCGCCATCGCGATCGTGACCTCGTCGGGCACGAGGTTGCCGGCGTCCATGTAGGACTTCGCGAGCTTCCCGAGCTCCGTCTGCTGGCTGATGTTTGCGCGGAACAGGTCGCCCGTGGAGATGTGCGGTACGCGCAGCGTCTCGGCCAGTCTCGTGGCCTGCGTTCCCTTACCGGCGCCCGGAGGCCCGACGAGGACGATTCGCATCAGCGGAGGAACCCTTCGTAATTGCGCTGCTGAAGCTGGCTCTCGATCTGCTTCACCGTCTCAAGACCGACACCCACGATGATGAGGATGCTGGTGCCGCCGAAGGGGAAGTTCTGGTTTGCCCCGAAACCAGCCAACGCCATTGTCGGGACGAGAGCGATCAGACCCAAGTACAGCGAACCCGGCCAGGTGATCCGGTTGAGTACGAAACTGAGGTACTCAGCGGTCGGTCGGCCAGCCCGGATGCCCGGGATGAAGCCACCATACTTCTTCATGTTGTCCGCGACTTCCTCGGGGTTGAACGAGATGGCCACGTAGAAGAACGCGAAGAAGACGATCAGGAAGAAGTACAGCGCGATGTGCGCCGGCGCCGCCGTGTCGGCCAGATTCGACCGGACCCAGGTCGCCCAGCCCGCGGTGGAATTCGTGAACTGGACGATCAGCGCGGGAATGTAGAGCAGCGACGAGGCGAAGATGACGGGGATCACACCCGCCTGGTTCACCTTGAGCGGGATGTACGTCGACGTCCCGCCGTAGGAACGACGGCCGATCATGCGCTTGGCGTACTGCACCGGGACACGGCGCTGCGCCTGCTCGACGAAGACGACCAGGCCGACCATGACGAACCCGACGAGCATGACGGTGCCGAACTCGATCCAGCCACCCGCCAGGGAACCCTGCTTCTTAATGGCCCACAGGGCGGACGGGAAGGTCGCGGCGATTGAGATGAACATCAGGATCGACATGCCGTTGCCGATGCCGCGGTCGGTGATCAGCTCACCGAGCCACATGACGACGGCCGTACCGGCGGTCATCGTGACGACCATGACGATCGTGGTGAAGATCGCGCGGTCCGGCACGATCTGGCTGGCGACCGTGCAGCCCTGGAACAGGGCGCCGCTGCGGGCGGTGGCGACGAGGCCGGTGCCCTGCAGGACGGCGAGCGCGACCGTCAGGTAGCGCGTGTACTGCGTGATCTTCGCCGTGCCGGCCTGGCCCTCCTTCTTCAGGGCCTCCAGGCGCGGGATGACCACGGTCAGCAGCTGCAGGATGATGCTCGCCGTGATGTACGGCATGATGCCGAGCGCGAACACCGTGATCTGGAGCAGTGCGCCGCCGCTGAACATGTTGACCAGGCCGAACAGGCCCTGGTTGCCGGACGCCTGGTCCACACACTCCTGGACGCTCTTGTAGTCCACGCCGGGGATCGGCACGTTCGTGCCGATCCGGTACAGGACAACCACGAAGAGCGTGAAGAGCAGCTTCTTGCGCAGGTCGGGCGTCTTGAACGCCCGGGCGAACGCGGTGAGCACGGTGCCTCCTGCGACCCCCGCGTTCGCTACGCGAGAGGTGACGGTATGTTGTGCGAGGGACGGATGTCTCAGTTCCAGTGGCTCGTCTGACGACAGGCCACCAGGGAGACTAACAGTGCGGACTACCCTACGCGGAGCCCGCACCGGTAAGAAACCGCCTCGTCGGCCACCTCGGCAGGGTTAGTACGCCCGCTCCGCGTCATCTGCACGGTTGCGTCCCCACACCGAGCGCCCTCCCGTGGCGTATTCCGCACCCTCACGTGAACCTTCCCACGGGCGTACGACGCGCGCCCGCGGGCGTCCCTGAGCGGCTGCTCACGTCTTCCCGTGCACACCGTGCCCGTACCGCCCCCGTAGCAGCGGCTCTGCGGCCTTCCGTACCCCTCGTCCCCCAGCCCCTCCCCCGCGCACGGCAGAAGGCCGGGAGCTCCCAGAGGGAACTCCCGGCCTTCGCCGTGTGGGTCAGCCGGCTCAGACGAGCTCGGTGACGGTGCCGCCGGCAGCGGTGATCTTCTCCTTGGCGGAGCCGGAGACGGCGTCGACCGTCACCTGCAGCGCCACGGAGACCTCACCCTGACCGAGCACCTTCACGAGGCTGTTCTTGCGAACAGCGCCCTTGGCGACCAGGTCCTCGACCGTGACCTCGCCACCCTGCGGGTAGAGCTCGGCCAGCTTGTCCAGGTTGACGACCTGGAACTCGGTCTTGAACGGGTTCTTGAAGCCCTTCAGCTTCGGGAGACGCATGTGGAGGGGCATCTGGCCACCCTCGAAGCGCTCCGGAACCTGGTAGCGGGCCTTCGTGCCCTTGGTACCACGACCGGCCGTCTTACCCTTCGACGCCTCACCACGACCCACACGGGTCTTGGCGGTCTTGGCGCCCGGGGCGGGACGGAGGTTGTGGATCTTGAGCGGGTTGTTCTCCGCCATGATCAGTCGACCTCCTCGACCGTCACGAGGTGACGGACATGGCGCACCATGCCGCGGAACTCGGGGCGGTCCTCCTTGACGACCACGTCGTTGATCCCCTTGAGACCAAGCGAACGCAGCGTGTCACGGTGGTTCTGCTTGCTGCCGATGTAGGACTTGACCTGCGTAATCTTGAGCTGCGCCATGATTACGCACCCGCCCCGGCACGTGCACGGAGAAGAGCCGCGGGAGCGACGTCCTCGAGCGGCAGACCGCGGCGGGCCGCGACCTCCTCGGGACGCTGCAGGCCCTTCAGGGCCGCCACGGTCGCGTGCACGATGTTGATCGCGTTGTCGGAGCCGAGCGACTTCGACAGGATGTCGTGGATACCGGCGCACTCGAGCACGGCGCGCACCGGACCACCGGCGATAACACCGGTACCGGGCGACGCGGGCTTGAGCAGCACGACGCCGGCAGCCTTCTCACCCTGGATCGGGTGCGGGATGGTGCCCTGGATACGCGGGACCTTGAAGAAGTGCTTCTTGGCCTCCTCAACGCCCTTGGCGATGGCGGCCGGCACCTCCTTGGCCTTGCCGTAACCGACACCCACGGTGCCGTCACCGTCGCCCACCACGACCAGCGCGGTGAAGCTGAAGCGACGACCACCCTTCACAACCTTGGCGACGCGGTTGATCGCGACGACGCGCTCAACGTACGCGGTCTTCTCGGCGGCAGCAGCGCCGCCGTCACGGCCCTTCCGGTCCCGCCGCTCGCCGCCACCGGCACCGCCACCGCGGCGCTGGGGTCCAGCCATTGGAATTACCTCTCTCTGTTTCCGCTAGCTACGGAACCGGCTCAGAACTTGAGCCCGGCTTCGCGGGCGGCGTCCGCCAGGGCGGCGATGCGCCCCGCGTACTGGTTGCCACCACGGTCGAACACGACTGCCTCGACACCGGCGGCCTTGGCACGCTCGGCGACCAGGGCGCCGACCTGCTTGGCCTGCGAGGACTTGTCGCCCTCGCCACCGCGGATCGAGCTGTCCAGCGTGGACGCCGATGCCAGGGTGTGACCCTTCAGGTCGTCGATCACCTGCGCCACGATGTGGCGGTTGGAGCGGGTCACGACCAGACGGGGACGCTCGGCAGTACCCGAGACCTTCTTGCGGATCCGGATGTGACGACGCTTGATAGCAGCACGCTTGTAGGCGTCGCCCTTGAGGATCTTCTGCCCGTATGCCATGGCTTACTTACCCGCCTTTCCGACCTTGCGGCGGATGACTTCGCCCTCGTACTTGACGCCCTTGGCCTTGTACGGGTCGGGCTTGCGCAGCTTGCGGATGTTGGCCGCAACCTCGCCGACCTTCTGCTTGTCGATGCCCTCGACCGAGAAACGGGTGGGGGCCTCCACCTTGAAGGTGATGCCCTCGGGGGCCTCGATGAGGATCGGGTGGCTGTAGCCCAGGGAGAACTCCAGGTTGGAGCCCTTGGCCTGGACGCGGTAGCCGACACCGCTGATCTCGAGCTTCTTGACGTATCCCTGGGTCACACCGGTGATCATGTTCGCCACCAGCGTGCGGGACAGGCCGTGCAGGGCCTTGTTCTGACGCTCGTCGTTGGGGCGCGTGACGTTGAGAATGCCGTCCTCGCCCTTAACGATCTCGATCGGCGCGGCAACGGTGTGGGTCAGTTCGCCCTTGGGGCCCTTGACCTTGACCGTACGGCCATCGATGGTGACGTCCACGCCGGTGGGAACCGGGATGGGGAGCTTGCCGATACGCGACATTGCTGTCTCTCCTCCGTTCCCGAGTTACCAGACGTAGGCGAGGACTTCCCCACCCACGCCCTTCTTCTGCGCCTGCTTGTCGGTCAGCAGTCCGTGGGACGTGGAGATGATCGCCACGCCCAGACCGCCCAGGACCTTGGGCAGGTTGGTGGACTTCGCGTAGACCCGGAGACCGGGCTTGGAGATCCGCTTGATGCCCGCGATGGAGCGCTCACGGTTGGGGCCGAACTTCAGCTCCAGGACGAGGTTCTTGCCGACCTCGGCGTCCTCGACCTTCCAGCCCGTGATGAAGCCCTCCTGCTGGAGGATCTCCGCGATGTGGGACTTGATCTTGGACGCCGGCATCGTCACAGAGTCGTGGTACGCCGAGTTCGCGTTCCGCAGACGCGTAAGCATGTCTGCGATCGGATCAGTCATGGTCATGAATTGGCCTTCGGCCTCTCTCGCCGGGGTTTCCTGGTGCGCCATCCCTCTCCCCGATCCGAGACGGGACGGGTGCGGCGCGGTGGACCTACGGCGTAGTAAGTCGTACGGCACGGCAGGTGCCCAACCCCGCAAGCCTAAGCCATGCGGGGTGGGCCTCCTGCCGTCCCATTGCTTACCGAGAGCCCTGGGTGTCCGGAATTACCGGATTACCAGGAGCTCTTGGTCACGCCCGGCAGCTCGCCACGGTGAGCCATCTCACGAAGGCACACGCGGCACAGGCCGAACTTGCGGTAGACGGAGTGCGGACGACCGCAGCGCTGGCAGCGGGTGTACCCGCGCACTCCGAACTTGGGCTTGCGAGCAGCCTTCGCGATGAGAGCCTTCTTCGCCATCTCGCTCACGCCTCCTTGAACGGGAAGCCGAGGTGACGGAGAAGGGCACGGCCCTCTGCGTCGTTGGTCGCCGTGGTGACCACGGTGATGTCCATACCCCGGACACGGTCGATCTTGTCCTGGTCGATCTCGTGGAACATGACCTGCTCCGTGAGACCGAAGGTGTAGTTGCCACGGCCGTCGAACTGCTTGGGGGACAGACCGCGGAAGTCGCGGATGCGCGGCAGCGCGAGCGACAGGGTGCGGTCCAGGAACTCCCACATGCGGTCGCCACGGAGCGTGACGTGGGCACCGATCGGCTGACCCTCACGCAGCTTGAACTGCGCGATGGACTTGCGGGCCTTGGTGACGGCCGGCTTCTGACCGGTGATCGTGGTGAGGTCCTTGATGGCACCCTCGATCAGCTTGGAGTCGCGGGCGGCGTCGCCCACACCCATGTTGACCACGATCTTGACGAGGCCGGGAACCTGCATGACGTTCTCGTACGAGAACTGCTCACGCAGCTTGCCGATGATCTCCTCGCGGTACTTCGTCTTCAGACGCGGAGTGGTGGTGGTCGTCATCAGATGTCCTCACCCGTCCGCTTGGCAACGCGGATCTTGTTGCCTTCGTCGTCGAAGCGGTAACCGACGCGGGTCACGACCTTGTTGCCGTCCTTCTCCACGACGAGCTGAACGTTGCTCACGTGAATGGGGGCCTCGGTGGTGACGATGCCGCCGGCCTGCGAACCACGAGCCGTGGGACCGGCCTTGGTGTGCTTCTTGACCCGGTTGACACCCTCGACCAGGACGCGGTCCTCACGGGGGAAGGCCGCGATGACCTTGCCCTGCTTGCCCTTGTCCTTACCGGTGATGACCTGGACCAGGTCGCCCTTCTTGATCTTCATGCTCACAGCACCTCCGGCGCGAGGGAGATGATCTTCATGAACTTCTTCTCGCGCAGCTCACGGCCCACCGGGCCGAAGATACGGGTGCCGCGAGGGTCGCCGTCGTTCTTCAGAATGACGGCGGCGTTCTCGTCGAAGCGGATGTACGAGCCGTCCGGACGGCGACGCTCCTTGACGGTGCGAACGATGACGGCCTTGACGACGTCACCCTTCTTCACGTTGCCACCGGGGATCGCGTCCTTGACGGTGGCGACGATGACGTCACCGATGCCCGCGTAGCGGCGACCGGAGCCACCGAGCACACGGATGCAAAGGATCTCCTTCGCACCAGTGTTGTCGGCGACACGCAGTCGCGACTCCTGCTGGATCACGTCTATCTCCTGGTTGTCTGCCGGTTCCCGGCAGGGGTTCTTTTCACGGAACCCCTGCCGAGCCTGGCGGAACGGTGCCTAGGGGGTCCCCCTAGGAGGGATCTGCTTGCCTTCGGAACTCCCTGGCGGGAATTACTTGGCCTTCTCGAGGATCTCGACGACGCGCCAGCGCTTCGTCGCGGACAGCGGCCGGGTCTCCATGAGGAGGACGCGGTCGCCGACGCCTGCGGCGTTCTGCTCGTCGTGGGCCTTGAGCTTGTTCGTACGGCGGATGACCTTGCCGTACAGCGCGTGCTTCACACGGTCCTCGACGGCGACGACGACGGTCTTGTCCATCTTGTCGCTGACGACCAGACCCTCACGGGTCTTGCGGAATCCGCGTGCTTCGCCCGCGCCGGGGGCGCTGGTGTTGGGGGTTTCAGTCACGTTGCTCTCGCTCATCAGGCGCTCTCCACCGTCTCGATGCCCAGCTCGCGCTCACGCATCAGGGTGTAGATCCGCGCGATGTCCTTGCGGACGGCCTTGAGCCGCCCGTGGTTCTCGAGCTGACCGGTCGCCGCCTGGAAGCGGAGGTTGAACAGCTCTTCCTTGGCCTCGCGGAGCTTGTTCAGCAGCTCCTCGTTGCCCAGCTCGCGCAGCTCGGACGCCTTGGTACCGGCCGACATCACGCTTCACCTGCCTCGCGCTTGACGATCCGGCACTTCATCGGCAGCTTGTGGGCCGCACGAGTCAGCGCCTCACGGGCGATCTTCTCGTTGGGGTAAGACAGTTCGAACATGACCCGACCGGGGTGCACGTTCGCGACCCACCACTCCGGAGAACCCTTACCGGAACCCATGCGGGTCTCGGCGGGCTTCTTCGTGAGGGGGCGGTCCGGGTAGATGTTGATCCAGACCTTGCCGCCACGCTTGATGTGGCGGGTCATCGCGATACGGGCGGCCTCGATCTGGCGGTTGGTCACGTAGGCCGGCGTGAGGGCCTGAATGCCGTACTCGCCGAACGCAACCGTCGTGCCGCCCTTGGCCTGACCGCGGCGCTTGGGGTGGTGCTGCTTGCGGTGCTTGACCCTACGGGGGATCAGCATGTCGGTCAGGCCTCCGTTCCGGTGCTCTCAGCCGGAGCGGCGGCGGGAGCCTCGGCCTTGGGGGCCTCGGCAGCCGGAGCCTGCTGCGGCTTACGACCGCGACCGCCACGCTCGCCACCGCGGCCACCGCGGGCCGGGCGGTCGGCGCCACCACGGGCCGGGCGGTTGCCGGCGCGGGCAGCAGCGTTCTCGGCGCGGACCTCGGCGATGTTCTTGACGTCGCCCTTGTAGATCCAGACCTTCACGCCGATGCGGCCGAAGGTCGTCTTGGCCTCGAAGAAGCCGTAGTCCACGTTCGCGCGGAGCGTGTGCAGGGGCACACGGCCCTCGCGGTAGAACTCCGAGCGGGACATCTCGGCGCCGCCGAGGCGGCCACCGCACTGGATCTTGATGCCCTTGGCGCCGGCCTTCATCGTGCCCTGCATGCTCTTGCGCATGGCACGACGGAAGGAGACGCGGGAGGACAGCTGCTCGGCGACGGCCTGGGCCACCAGCTGAGCGTCCGTCTCCGGGCTCTTGACCTCGAGGATGTTCAGCTGGACCTGCTTGCCGGTCAGCTTCTCCAGGTCACCGCGGATGCGGTCGGCCTCGGCGCCGCGGCGGCCGATGACGATGCCCGGGCGCGCGGTGTGGATGTCCACACGCACACGGTCACGGGTGCGCTCGATCTCCACCTTCGAGATGCCGGCGCGCTCCATGCCGGACGTCATCATCCGACGGATGGCGACGTCTTCCTTGACGTAGTCCTTGTACAGCTTGTCGGCGTACCACCGGGACTTGAAGTCCGTGGTGATGCCGAGCCGGAACCCATGCGGGTTAACCTTCTGGCCCATTACCGGGTTCCTTCCTTGCTGCTGACGACCACGGTGATGTGGCTGGTCCGCTTGCGGATCCGGTAGGCGCGGCCCTGGGCGCGCGGACGGAACCGCTTCAGGGTCGGACCCTCGTCGACGTACGCCTCGGAGATGATGAGGCTGCCGGCGTCGGTGTGGTCGTAGTTGTGTGCGGCGTTGGCGATGGCGCTGTCAAGCACCTTGCCGACGGGCACGCTCGCGGCCTGCGGGGCGAAACGCAGGACCGCCTGAGCCTCCGTGGCATCCATGCCACGGATGAGGTCCACCACGCGGCGGGCCTTCATGGGCGTGACGCGGATGTACCGCGCCTGGGCCCTGGCTTCCATGGTTGTCCCTTCAGTGTCTGTCATTGGTCATTCCACCCCGCTGTTAGCGGCGCTTCGACTTCCGGTCGTCCTTGACGTGACCCCGGAAGGTGCGCGTCGGCGAGAACTCGCCGAGCTTGTGGCCGACCATGGACTCGGTGACAAACACCGGGATGTGGGTCTTGCCGTTGTGCACCGCGATCGTGTGACCGAGCATCGCCGGGACGATCATCGAGCGACGGGACCAGGTCTTGATGACGTTCTTGGTACCGGCTTCGTTCTGCGTGTCCACCTTTTTGATCAGGTGGTCGTCGACGAAGGGTCCCTTCTTCAAGCTACGAGGCATCTCAACCCGTCCTTAGCGCTTCTTGTTCGTCTTGCGGCGGCGGACGATGTACTTGTTCGACGCCTTCTTGGGCGAACGAGTACGGCCTTCCTTCTTGCCCCAGGGGGACACAGGGTGGCGACCACCGGAGGTCCGGCCCTCACCACCACCGTGCGGGTGGTCAACCGGGTTCATGACGACACCACGGACGGTCGGGCGAACGCCCAGCCACCGCTTGCGGCCCGCCTTGCCCCAGTTGATGTTGCTCTGCTCGGCGTTGCCGACCTCGCCGACAGTGGCGCGGCAGCGGACGTCGACCAGGCGGATCTCACCGGAGGGCATGCGGAGGTGGGCCATGGTGCCCTCCTTCGCCAGCAGCTGCACCGAGGCACCGGCGGAGCGGGCGAACTTGGCGCCGCCGCCGGGACGGAGCTCGATCGCGTGGATCGTGGTACCGACCGGGATGTTGCGGAGGGCCAGGTTGTTGCCCGGCTTGATGTCGGCCCCGGGACCGTTCTCCACGGTGTCGCCCTGCTGCAGGTTGCGCGGGGCGAGGATGTAGCGCTTCTCGCCGTCGGCGTAGTGCAGCAGCGCGATACGCGCGGTGCGGTTGGGGTCGTACTCGATGTGCGCGACCTTCGCCGGCACGCCGTCCTTGTCGTGACGACGGAAGTCGATCACGCGGTAGGCGCGCTTGTGTCCGCCACCCTGGTGGCGAACGGTCACACGACCGGCGTTGTTACGGCCGCCCTTGCTGTGCAGCGGGCGGACCAGCGACTTCTCCGGCGTGGACCGCGTGACCTCGACGAAGTCGGCGACGCTGGAGCCACGGCGGCCCGGCGTAGTCGGCTTGTACTTGCGGATTCCCATTTCTCAGTCCTCGTCCGATATCGGACGATCCGACCCGCTTACGCGGTCGGACCGCCGAAGATGTCGATACGGTCGCCCTCGGCGAGGGTTACGATCGCGCGCTTGGTCGCCGCGCGCTGGCCGAAGCCGGTGCGGGTCCGCTTGCGCTTGCCCTGGCGGTTGATCGTGTTGACCCCGGTGACCTTGACCGAGAAGACCGACTGCACGGCCTCCTTGATCTGGGTCTTGTTGGCACGCGGGTCGACGATGAACGTGTACTTGTTCTCGTCGATGAGCGCGTAGCTCTTCTCGGACACGACCGGCTTCAGCAGGACGTCACGGGGGTCCGTGTACGCCTTGCTGGCCGGGGTGACGACGGTGTTCTTGCCCTCGGTGGCGTGGCGACGCGCCTTCTTGACGCGCGCCTCCTTGGCCTTCTTCGCGGCCTTCGAGGCGATAGCGGGGTGACGGATGGCCATCAGACCTCGCTCCCTTCGGTGTCATTGGCCTTCGGGCCGGACACGAAGGACTCGAAGGCGGTCTTGGTGAAGACCACGTCGTCCGAGACGAGAACGTCGTACGTGTTCAGCTGGCCCGGCTCCAGGATGTGGATCTGGGGCAGGTTACGGGCGGACAGCCACGCGGCCTCGTCGGCGCGGTCGACGACCAGGAGCAGGTTCTTGCGCTCCGAGATCTTGCCGAACAGCGTCTTGGCGGCCTTCGTGGACGGGGTCTCGCCCTCGATGACGCCGGTGACGACGTGGATGCGGTTGTGGCGGGCCCGGTCGGTGAGGGCGTGCCGCAGGGCGGCGGCCTTCATCTTCTTCGGGGTCCGCTGCGAGTAGTCACGCGGCTGCGGGCCGTGGACGACGCCACCGCCGGCGAACTGCGGCGCACGGGTCGAACCCTGGCGCGCGCGGCCGGTGCCCTTCTGGCGGTAAGGCTTCTTACCGCCACCCCGGACCTCGCCACGGGTCTTGGTCTTGTGCGTGCCCTGGCGGGCAGCGGCCAGCTGTGCGACGACGACCTGGTGGATCAGCGGAATGCTGACCTTCTCAACGTCGAAGATCTCCGCGGGGAGCTCGACGGTGCCGGCCTTGTCGCCCGCCGGCGAAAGGATGTCAACAGTGCTCATCGGTTACCTCAGGCCCCCTTGGCCGCGGTGCGGACCAGGACGAGGCCGCCGTTCGGACCGGGAACCGCGCCCTTGATGAGCAGCAGACCCTTCTCCGCGTCAACGGCGTGGACGGTCAGGTTCTGGGTGGTGACCCGCTCGTTGCCCATGCGACCCGCCATGCGGAGGCCCTTGAACACGCGGCCCGGGGTGGCGCAGCCACCGATGGAACCGGGGGAGCGGTGCTTGCGCTGGGTGCCGTGTCCGGCGCCGAGGCCCTTGAAGTTGTGACGCTTCATGACACCGGCGAAGCCCTTGCCCTTGCTCTTGCCGGTCACGTCGACCTTGAGGCCGGCCTCGAACACCTCGGCGGTGATCTCCTGGCCGAGGGTGTACTCGCCGGCGTCGGCGGTACGGATCTCGACGAGGTGGCGGCGGGGAGTGACGTCGGCCTTGGCGAAGTGGCCCTTGAGGGGCTTGTTCACCTTGCGCGGGTCGATCTCGCCGAAGGCGATCTGGACCGACTCGTAGCCGTCGGAGTCATTCGTACGGACCTGGGTCACGACGTTCGGGCCGGCCTTGACGACGGTGACCGGAACAACACGGTTGTTCTCGTCCCACACCTGCGTCATGCCGAGCTTCTCGCCCAGGATGCCCTTGATCTGCTTAGCCATTCTCAGATCACCGGCCCTCAGAGCTTGATCTCGATGTCGACACCGGCCGGGAGGTCGAGTCGCATCAGAGAGTCAACGGTCTTGGGAGTCGGGTCGAGGATGTCGATCAGGCGCTTGTGCGTGCGCATCTCGAAGTGCTCGCGCGAGTCCTTGTACTTGTGCGGCGACTTGATGACGCAGTACACGTTCTTCTCAGTGGGCAGCGGCACCGGGCCCGCGACCGACGCACCAGTACGCGTCACCGTCTCGACGATCTTCTTCGCCGAGCTGTCGATGACCTCGTGGTCGTAGGCCTTGAGCCGGATGCGGATCTTCTGTCCCGCCATGGCTACTCAGTAGTCCTGTCTCTCGTAACGCTCTGGAACCCGGTGTTCCACACTTCACTCTCCGACCCACGCGGTCGGGCGTGTCGCACTCTCGCTGACATGAATGTCCCTTGTTCGAACATCCCTGCGGGATTGACACGGCCCTACCAGAACCGTGAACCGGGGGCGAAAGGCCCACCGGGTGCCTGGTCGGCGCCGCACTGACACTTCCCGGAAGATTCCCGTACGTCCGCTCCTGATCAGGAACGACGAGTACTGTGGGACTCGCTTCCGGTCCTCCCGGCGGGAGGCGCGCAGCATCAACGCTCGACCGAGCAACTCGGACAGTCTGCCACAGGGACCAGCGCCGACGCCAATCGAGCCGGAGACAATACCCCGGGGGCGGCAGGGATCAAACAAGGGCTCGTGCGCGGAGACGGTCATCCCGGGGACGGGAACCGCCACGGCCGGGAGGCGTGTCCCGGCCGGGACCGGCCCTACGACGCGAAGCGGGCGCCGGACAGCTCCTCGCCGAACTCGATGTCCGCATAGCGGCGGGTCACTCCCGCCGCGGTGCCGCCGATGCCGGCCGAGCCGCTGGTGACCGGACCGGTGGCCGAGCCCCGGGCGATCCACACCATGCCGTCGGAGTTCTCGCCGGGCGCGCCGACGACGGCCTCCGCCCGGCCGTCCTCGTTCAGGTCGACGAGATGGGTGGAGGCGCCGAACATGTCCCCCTGCTCGGCGGTGCCGGGCACGCCGCTCGTGTTCTGCGTGTACCCCGTGGAACCGGCCGCGGTCAGCCCGGCGGACGATCCGCGCAGCAGCGTCGCCGAGCCCGCGTGGCCGGCGGAGCCCACGGCTTCCCCGTGGCTGCCGACGAGGACGTCCGCGTACCCGTCGCCGTTGGTGTCCCCGACGCTGAGGGAGAGGCCGAACAGGTCGCCGTCCTCGCCTTCACCGGGTACCGAGGCGGTGTCCTGGTGGATGATCTGGGGCTCCTGGCCGGTGGTGATGCCCTGCGCGCTGCCGTAGAGGACCTGGATCTCGCCGCCGCGGTGGGCGGGAGTGTCCCCGGACGTCAGCGACGCGTCGTAGGGGACACCGGTGACCAGGTCGCCGTATCCGTCGCCGTCGACGTCACCGATCTGCCCGGACAGGCCGTCGGCGAGCGGGAGTTCGGTGTACGAGCCGCTGTCGTTCTCGAGGTGGACGGGTCCGCCGACGTCTCCGTCGGTCGGGCCGGGCAGCCAGAACCGCTCGGCCGTCCCGTCGCCGTCGACGTCGCCGATGACGACACCGCGGTTGGTGCCGAGCGCGTTCACGAACACCCTGCGGGCAGGGGCCCCGGTACGGGTGAAGGGGCCCGTGTAGGCCGTCGCGCCGCACTGGCCGGTGACGCCGAGGTCGGGAGCCCCGTCGCCGGTGACGTCGCCCGCGGCGACACCGGCGGCGAAGTTGCAGCCCTCGTCCAGACCGGTCGGCGGCGCGACAGAGGCGCCGCCCTTCAGCCCGGCGGAGCCACCCCACACCACGGTGAGCGACCCGGTCCCCCACATGGTGCCCGCCGCCTCCCCGGGGGTACCGACCAGCAGATCGGCGTAGCCGTCGCGGTCGAGGTCGGCGGAGGCCACCGCCGTACCGAATCGGTCCCACTCCTCCGGCGCGCCCGGTACCCCGCTCGTCGCCTGGGTGATCACCGTGCGGCGGGAAGCCGCGACACCGGTTGCGGAGCCGTACAGCACGACGACGGCGCCCGCCGCGTCGACCGACCCGTTGGACGCGCCGGGCGCGCCCACGGCCAGGTCGCGGTAGCCGTCGCCGTTGAAGTCGTCCTGGACGGCAGCGGTGTTGGCACCGCGGTAGGGAGAGGCGGCCACGGCGGGGTGGGCGGGCAGGGCCACGGCGGTGAGGGTGGCGGCGGCACCGGCCGCGACGGCGGCGGCGAGGCGGCGGGACCCGACGGTGCCCGGGGCGGACGAGGTGGGCCGGGTGGGCGGCGTGCTGGAGGTGGGCATGACGGCTCCGGGAGCGAAGGACTGCGGGGACGACGGGCGCGACGTGACGGCGCGAGGAGAACGTGCAGGGGTCACGGACCGGTCACCACCCCGCCGAGGCGGGCGGCTCCCGCCGACCCGAGCCCCGCACCGCCGACGCTGAAGCTGACCGCCCCGGTCGCCGTGACGGACGTGGCCGAGCCGCGCAGGGACCACACGGAGCCGGCGCCGTCGTTCTCGCCCGGAGCGCCGATCAGCAGGTCGGCGCAGCCGTCCTTGTCGGTGTCGACGAGCCGCACGGCGCTGCCGAACGCGTCGCCCGCCTCCGATGTGCCGGGGACGCCGCCGCTGTTCTGCGTCCAGGCGCGGGCGTGGGCGGCGTCCAGGAGGCCGCTGGTGCCTCGTACGGCCGTGACGGCTCCGGTGCCGGTGTTCTCCCCCGGCGCGCCGACCACCAGGTCGGCCCGCCCGTCCTTGTCGGTGTCGCCGATCGCGACAGAGGCGCCGAAGCGGTCGCCCGCCTCACCGGCTCCGGGCACCCCCGCGGTGTCCTGGTCGATGATCTGGACGCGGCTCGGGGAGCCGCCGTACGCGGCGTCGTAGTAGACGGTGACCCGGCCGCCGAGCGAGGTGCCGGGGCTCTGCGCGGGGTCCTCCGGGTCGCCCACCACGAGGTCGGGGGAGCCGTTGCCGTCCAGGTTCCCGACGGCGGAGACCGTGCCGGCGGGAAGGGCGGTGTCCTCGAAGCCGCCGGGGGTGACGAGCCAGGTGCCGGGGTCGTCGCCCTGTCCGTCGTACCCCCAGCCGTCGTCCGAGACGCCGCGGCCGTGGATCATCAGCCGGTCGCTGTCGGTGTTCGGGAGATCGACCGTGGTCAGGGCGACGATGCCGTGCTCGGGGTTGAAAAGGGTACCGGTGCCGCTGGTGCCGGACTGCGCGGACAGGTCCGCCGGCATGAAGGTCACCTCCCCGTCATTGGCGCCGATGGCGATCGACAGCTTCCCCTCGTTCACCGGGTTGAGGGAGTTGTGGGTGCCCACGGCCAGCGTCCTGCCGTAGGCGTCGTGGGAGGACGGCCAGGGGTCTGCGACCGTCTTCGCCTTCGTCGGGCCGGAGGCGGTGCCCCACACGACCGTGACCGACCCGCCGCCCACGTCCCCGTAGACCTCCTCGCCCGGGGCGCCCACGACCATGTCGCCGTACCCGTCGGCGTTCAGGTCGTGCACGACGACGGCAGCGCCGAAGCGGTCGCCCGCCTCGGCGCTGCCCGGGACACCGGTGGAGTCCTGCGTCACGACGGTGCGTCTGGTCGTGTCGATGCCACGGGCCGTGCCGTACATGACGACCACGGCACCGGCCCCCGCCCGGCCCGCGACCGTGGCGTCCGGCGCCGAGACGACGACGTCGCGGTAGCCGTCCTTGTTGATGTCGCCCGGAGTGCCGGTGGCGCCATGGGCCGCTGCTGCCGTCAGCGGAGTAAGGCCCGAGGCGAGCATGACAGCGGACGTCAACAAGGTGCGTGTGCGCACGAGGCTCCTCCAGAGAGCGCGGCGGGGCGAAAGCACACAGGAGACCACCGGGGAGGGCAAAGAGTTGTACGGGAATCGAACCCATTTACGAGACGGTCGGCGGCGTCGTCCGGACCTCCGACGCCGCGCCCCCGGCCCTCCGTAAGGGGTGCGGGCGCGGGCATCCGTACGGAGGGGCGAGCGGGTCGAGGAGCTCAACCGGAACGCTCTGCCGAGGCCGGCCGGGGAGCCGGTGAGCGTGCTGTCCTCGCCGGGCGTCCCCGCCCGCTTCGGTCGCCCCGCACGCCCGGCCGGCATCCCCATGCCCCGACGGCCCGACGGCGCGTGCGTCAGATGACGCCCTGCGCGAGCATCGCGTCCGCCACCCGCTCGAAGCCCGCGATGTTCGCGCCGGTCACGTAGTCGCCCGGGGCGCCGTAGCGCGCGGCGGTCTCGGCGCAGGTGGTGTGCACGTCGGTCATGATGCGGGCCAGCTCGTTCTCGACCCGGTCGGCCTTCCACGACGTACGCGAGGCGTTCTGCGTCATCTCGAGCGCGCTGACCGCTACGCCCCCCGCGTTGGCCGCCTTGCCGGGGCCGAAGGCGACCCCCGCCTGCTGGAAGAGCTGGACCGCCTGCGGGGTCGTCGGCATGTTCGCGCCCTCCGAGACCGCCCTCACGCCATTGCGGATCAGCATGGCCGCGTCGTCCGCGTTCAGTTCGTTCTGGGTGGCCGACGGGAGGGCCACGTCGGCCGGGACCTCCCAGACCCGGCCGCCGGGGACGAAGCGGGCCGAGGCGCCGCGCCGTTCGGCGTACGTGCTCACCCGGCCGCGTTCCACTTCCTTGATCCGGCGGAGCAGGGCCAGGTCGATGCCCTTCTCGTCCACCACGTAGCCCGTCGAGTCCGAGCAGGTCACCGGGGTGGCGCCCAGGGCCGCCAGCTTCTCGATCGTGTGGATCGCCACGTTCCCGGACCCCGAGACGACCACCGTCCGGCCCTCCAGGTCCTCGCCGCGCTCGCGCAGCATCGCCTCCACGAAGAGGACGTTGCCGTACCCGGTGGCCTCCGGGCGGATGAGGGAGCCGCCCCAGCCGGCGTGCTTGCCGGTGAGTACGCCGCCCTCCCAGCGGTTGGTGATCCGCCGGTACTGGCCGAAGAGGTAGCCGATCTCACGGCCGCCCACGCCGATGTCGCCCGCGGGCACGTCGGTGTACTCGCCGATGTGCCGGTACAGCTCCGTCATGAAGGACTGGCAGAAGCGCATGACCTCGCCGTCGCTGCGGCCCTGCGGGTCGAAGTCGCTGCCGCCCTTGCCGCCGCCGATGCCGAGCCCGGTCAGGGCGTTCTTGAAGACCTGCTCGAACCCGAGGAACTTGATGATGCCGAGGTTCACGGAGGGGTGGAAGCGCAGGCCGCCCTTGTACGGGCCGAGCGCGCTGTTGAACTCGATCCGGAAGCCCCGGTTGACGTGGACCCGGCCCCGGTCGTCCGTCCACGGCACCCGGAAGATGATCTGCCGTTCCGGCTCGATCAGCCGCTCCAGCAGGCCCGGCTCGGCGTACTCGGGTCGCGCCGCGAGGACCCGCGCGAGGCTCTCCAGCACCTCGCTCGCCGCCTGGTGGAACTCGGGCTCGGCGGGGTTGCGGCGCTGCAGTTCGGTGCGCAGGAAGTCGAGGGCGGCCTTGGTGTCGGGGCGTGAGGTCACGGGGTCCCTTTCTGGCGCGGGGGTGTCTGGGCCGACCAGATGTCGGAATGTGGGTGCGGCAGTCTCTATACCCGCATCGTGATCCGGATCAATGGGCTCACGTGAAGCTTCCGTGACTTCCGACTTCGTGACGCAGGTCGACACGGCCTGCCCCTCGGCGACGCCGAACAGGGCTGATCGGCGGCGCCCCACGCATGACCCGTGGGGTGCGGGCAGCACGGGGAAGGGGCTCGGCCACCGACGCTGTCGCCGTCCGCCCGCACCATCGGGTAGACGAACGTGTAGTCCGCGTGCGCCTTCACCTCGCCCCGCCGGCCGGCGGCGACGGTCATGTGCCCCCGCACCTTGATCACGTCGCCGGCGAGCCGTGCCTCGTGCGGGTCGAACCCGGCTGAACAGCATGATCGGATCGTTCTCCCGCGTCGGTTCGCGCAGCGCCCGCCGCAGATCGGGCAGCAGGCCGGGCTGCTTCGGATCCAGGAGGTCCAGCGCCCGCTGCGGCGTAACGCCCCGCAGCACCTTCTGGTCCAGGTTGCCAGCCACCAGGAACTCCTTGGCCCGGCGCAGGCCGCGCGCGACGTCCGCCCCGCTCAGACCGGCCAGTGGCCCGGCGTCGGGCAGTTCGACGGCGTCCGCCCCGTCCGCTCCGGCGGGCTGCCGCCTCCTCCTGCTCCCGCAGCCGCCGCGTCACCATCCGAGCCCGTGCCGACGGTTCCTCGGCGCGTCCGCTCCCCCGCCCTCCGCGGCCTCCCGCAGAAACGCCGCCAACCGCGTCGGTCAGCGCGGACTCCGCCTCCGGACGGCTGTCCATGTACCCGTCCGGTTGCCCTGGCAACTCCCCCGGACGTTCACCGGGCTGTTCGGGGTGCCGGCGGGTACTCACGGGCGCTGCGCTCACTTTCGACGGTGGGGCGAATTCTCCGGACGGTCAGGCTCCCGCCCCAGTTCGAAGGGTGTACCGGATCATGTGAAAGTCGACGGAAAGTCAACGACAGCGCGCGGGTGAACCCTTGGTAAGACCGGGACCGCGGGCGGGCCCTGTCCTCCCCGGCTCCACCGGTCCCTGGCCGCCCCCGGCCCGCGGGTGGGCCGCGCGCCCCTCGCCCCATACTCTGCCGATCATGACCCGCACGACACCGCCCCGCCCTCTCGACGTCACCGCGCAGTTCCCCGAACTCGCGCCGCTGGCCCGTACCACCGTCCGGCTGCATCCCCGGGCCGGCAGCCCGACCGCGGCCGACAGCTCGATCGGCGGTCCGCTGCTGTGGCCGGCCGACGAGCCCTGGCCGGTCTGCCCCGACCACGGCGAGCCCTGGCAGCGCGGTCGCGTGCCCGGGGAGATCCGGCAGCGCCGCGGCATCCTCGCCGCGGCGTGGTCCCGCCCCCGCCCGGCCGGCGCCGACCTGCTGACCCCCGAGGAACGCGAGGTGGTGGAGCGTGCCGTGCGGGACCGCCGCGTTCCGGTCGAGGGCCCCTCCCCGCTGATCCCCGTGGCCCAGCTGTACGCCAGGGACGTCCCGGGCCTGCTCCGCCCCGACGGCACCGACCTGCTCCAGGTCCTGTGGTGCCCGTTCGACCACGTCCGCGACTACCTCCCGCGCACCGAGTTGCGCTGGCGCACCGCCGCCGACGTCACGACGGCGCTGGACGACGCCCCGCAGCCGCCGGTCGTCGGCAACGACGACTACCTGCCCGAGCCCTGTGTCCTGCACCCGGAGCCGGTCACCGAGTACCCGGCCCCGCACGAGCTCCCCCGGGAACTGGCCGACCGCATCCGTGCCTGGACCGCGCGGCTGGCCCTGGAGTACCAGTTCGACCTCGGTGTGGCGCCCGGCTGCAAGGTCGGCGGGCACGCCCCGTGGAGCTTCTCCGACCCGTACCCGATGACCTGCGCCGAGTGCGGCGGCGAGGTCCGGCCGCTGCTCACCGTCGACGGCAGCGAATGGGACGGCGGCAGCGGAAGCTGGTGCCCGGTCGAGGACGCCGGCACGGAGCCGGCCCAGGACACCCACCTCACCATCGGCCGCGGCTACCGCCTCCAGCTCTACGTGTGCACCACCTCGTACGACCATCCGCACGTCCAGAACATGCAGTAGCCCCCGGACGGCGGTCCGACCAGCCGGCCAGGGCATGCGAAAAGGCCCGCACGACCGAAGTCGTGCGGGCCCTTCCCGGTGCTCGCTGGAGCTACCAGGTCAGATCAGCAAGCTCACTTGTTGATCTTGGTGACCTGGCCGGCGCCCACGGTCCGGCCACCCTCGCGGATGGCGAACTTCAGGCCCTCTTCCATGGCGATGGGCTGGATGAGCTCCACCTTCATCTCGGTGTTGTCACCCGGCATGACCATCTCGGTGCCCTCGGGGAGGGTCACCACGCCGGTCACGTCCGTCGTACGGAAGTAGAACTGCGGGCGGTAGTTGTTGAAGAACGGCGTGTGGCGGCCACCCTCGTCCTTGGACAGGATGTAGGCCTGGGCCTCGAACTCGGTGTGCGGCGTGACCGAACCGGGCTTGATGATGACCTGGCCGCGCTCGACGTCCTCGCGCTTGATGCCACGGAGGAGCAGACCGACGTTCTCACCGGCCTGGCCCTCGTCGAGCAGCTTGCGGAACATCTCGATGCCGGTGACCGTGGTGGTGGTCTTCTCGGTCTTGATGCCGACGATGTCGACGGTCTCGTTGACCTTGAGGACACCACGCTCGATACGGCCGGTGACGACCGTACCGCGACCGGTGATCGTGAAGACGTCCTCGATCGGCATCAGGAACGGCTTGTCGACGTCACGCTCGGGCTGCGGGATGCTCTCGTCCACGGCCTTCATCAGCTCGAGGACGGAGTTGCCCCACTCCTTGTCGCCCTCGAGGGCCTTGAGCGCCGAGACCTTGACGACCGGCAGGTCGTCGCCCGGGAACTCGTACTCGGAGAGCAGCTCACGAACCTCGAGCTCGACGAGCTCCAGGATCTCCTCGTCGTCCACCATGTCGGCCTTGTTCAGGGCGACGACGATGTACGGAACGCCGACCTGGCGGGCCAGGAGCACGTGCTCCTTGGTCTGCGGCATCGGGCCGTCGGTGGCGGCGACCACGAGGATGGCGCCGTCCATCTGCGCCGCACCCGTGATCATGTTCTTGATGTAGTCCGCGTGACCGGGGCAGTCGACGTGGGCGTAGTGACGCGTCTCGGTCTGGTACTCGACGTGCGCGATGGAGATGGTGATACCGCGCTGGCGCTCCTCAGGAGCCTTGTCGATCTGGTCGAAGGCCGAGGCCTCGTTCAGGTCCGGGTACGCGTCGTGCAGCACCTTGGTAATGGCGGCCGTGAGGGTCGTCTTACCGTGGTCGATGTGACCGATGGTGCCGATGTTGACGTGCGGCTTAGTCCGCTCGAACTTCGCCTTCGCCACTGGGGTCCTCCTGGGAGTGGTTCTGGTACGCCTTACTCATCGGCGCCAGGTGATCTTTGCTGGAATGCCCGGGCCCGTGGGCATTCTCGCCGATTACGGCGGGAATGCCCCTCGAGGCTCCGGAGTCAAGCCTACGGCGTGTAGACGCGGTGCGTTACTCGCCCTTGGCCTTCGCGATGATCTCCTCGGCGACGTTCCGCGGAACCTCGGCGTAGGAGTCGAACTGCATCGAGTAGCTTGCGCGACCCGACGTCTTGCTGCGGAGGTCGCCGACGTAGCCGAACATCTCCGAGAGGGGCACGAGGCCCTTCACGACGCGGGCACCCGCCCGCTCCTCCATGGCCTGGATCTGGCCACGGCGGGAGTTGATGTCGCCGATGACGTCACCCATGTAGTCCTCGGGCGTGGTGACCTCGACGGCCATCATCGGCTCGAGGAGCACGGGTGAAGCCCTGCGCGCGGCCTCCTTGAAGGCCTGCGAACCGGCGATCTTGAACGCGAGCTCGGAGGAGTCCACCTCGTGGTAGGCACCGTCGATGAGCGTCACGCGCACACCGGTCATCTCGTAACCGGCGAGGATGCCGAACTGCATGGCCTCCTGCGCACCGGCGTCGACCGAAGGGATGTACTCCTTCGGGATACGGCCACCGGTGACCTTGTTGACGAACTCGTACGAGGCGTCGCCGCCCTCGATCGGCTCGATCGCGATGATCACGCGAGCGAACTGGCCGGTGCCACCCGTCTGCTTCTTGTGGGTGAACTCGACCTTCTCGACCGACTTGCGGATCGTCTCACGGTAGGCGACCTGCGGCTTGCCGACGTTGGCCTCGACCTTGAACTCACGGCGCATGCGGTCGACCAGCACCTCGAGGTGCAGCTCGCCCATGCCGCCGATGATGGTCTGGCCGGTCTCCTCGTCCGAGTGGACCTGGAAGGAGGGGTCCTCCTCCGCGAGACGCTGGATGGCGACACCCAGCTTCTCCTGGTCACCCTTGGACTTGGGCTCGATGGCGACCTGGATGACCGGCGCCGGGAAGTCCATGGACTCCAGGATCACCGGGTTCTTGTCGTCGGACAGCGTCTCACCGGTGGTGGTCTGCTTCAGGCCCATGACGGCGACGATGTCACCGGCGCCCACCGACTCGATCTCCTCACGCTTGTTGGCGTGCATGCGGTAGATCTTGCCGATGCGCTCCTTCTTGCCCTTCACGGAGTTCAGCACCTGGGTGCCGGACTCCAGACGGCCGGAGTACACGCGGACGAAGGTGAGCTTGCCGAGGTGCGGGTCGCTCATGATCTTGAACGCGAGCGCGGCGAGGGGCTCCTCGTCCGACGGCTTGCGCATGACGGCCTTCTCCGGGTCCTTGACGTCGTGGCCCTCGATGGCCTCGACGTCGAGCGGAGAGGGCAGGTAGCGCACGACCGCGTCGAGCAGGGGCTGCACGCCCTTGTTCTTGAACGCGGTACCGCAGAACACCGGGGTGACGGTGATGCCGTCGCTCTTGCCGGACGCGATGGTGATACGACGGATCGCCGCGTAGAGCTGCTCCACGGTGGGCTCGGTGCCCTCCAGGTACAGCTCCATCAGCTCCTCGTCGTTCTCGGCCACGGCCTCGAGCAGCTTGCCGCGGTACTCCTCGGCAGCCTCGGCGTGCGTGTCCGGGATGTCGACGATGTCGTACATCTCGCCCTTGGTGGCCTCGGCGGACCAGACAAAGGCCTTCATCGTCACGAGGTCGACGACGCCCTTGAAGTCGGCCTCGGCACCGATGGGCAGCTGCATGACGAGCGGCTGCGCACCCAGGCGGTCGGAGATCATGTCGACGCAGCGGTGGAACTCGGCACCGGTCCGGTCGAGCTTGTTGACGAAGCAGATACGCGGAACGCCGTAGCGGTCCGCCTGACGCCACACCGTCTCGGACTGGGGCTCGACGCCGGCGACGCCGTCGAACACCGTCACGGCACCGTCGAGTACGCGCAGCGAACGCTCCACCTCGACGGTGAAGTCGACGTGGCCCGGCGTGTCGATGATGTTGATGGTGTGGTCGACGTCTTCCAGCGGCCAGTGGCAGGTGGTGGCAGCAGAGGTGATCGTGATGCCACGCTCCTGCTCCTGCTCCATCCAGTCCATGGTGGCAGCGCCGTCGTGGACCTCACCGATCTTGTAGGAAACGCCGGTGTAGAACAGGATCCGCTCGGTGGTGGTCGTCTTGCCCGCGTCGATGTGGGCCATGATGCCGATGTTGCGCACCTTGGCCAGGTCAAGCGAAGTGGTAGCCATAAGGCTTTCGTCTTCTCTCGGTCTCGATGGGGTCTGCGACTACCAGCGGTAGTGCGCGAAGGCCTTGTTGGACTCGGCCATCTTGTGCGTGTCCTCGCGCTTCTTCACAGCGGCACCGAGGCCGTTGGAGGCGTCGAGGAGCTCGTTGAGCAGACGCTCGGTCATGGTCTTCTCGCGGCGGGCGCGGGAGTACCCGACGAGCCAGCGCAGCGCGAGCGTGTTGGCGCGACCGGGCTTGACCTCGATCGGCACCTGGTAGGTGGCGCCACCGACACGGCGGGACTTGACCTCGAGGGTCGGCTTGATGTTCTCGAGCGCGCGCTTCAGCGTGATGATCGGGTCGTTGCCCGTCTTCTCACGCAGACCCTCCATGGCGCCGTAGACGATGCGCTCGGCGGTGGAGCGCTTGCCGTTCAGCAGCACCTTGTTGATGAGGGAGGTCACCAGAGGAGAACCGTAGACCGGGTCGATGATGACCGGGCGCTTCGGGGCGGGGCCCTTACGAGGCATTCTTACTTCTCCTTCTTGGCGCCGTAGCGGCTGCGGGCCTGCTTGCGGTTCTTGACACCCTGGGTGTCGAGCGAGCCACGGATGATCTTGTAGCGAACACCCGGCAGGTCCTTCACACGGCCGCCGCGCACGAGCACGATGGAGTGCTCCTGCAGGTTGTGTCCCTCACCCGGAATGTAAGCGGTGACCTCGATCCCGCTGGTCAGACGCACACGCGCGACCTTACGCAGGGCCGAGTTCGGCTTCTTCGGGGTGGTCGTGAACACACGCGTGCAGACGCCCCGACGCTGAGGGGAACCCTCGAGTGCGGGCGTCTTGTTCTTCTCGACCTTGTCCTGCCGGCCCTTCCGGACCAGCTGCTGGATCGTAGGCACTACTTCTCCGGTTTCTGTGTGCCGAATGGTGAAGCTAACCTGGAACATCGCCGACCCACGCGGTCGGGTGTGTCGAATCCAGCAGACTCCCGCCGCAGCGACGGGAAGGGCGCAGATTACGGTGGCCGCTCTCGGACCCTGTGCGGTTCAAAAGGCACACACGAGGGCCAGGGCACACCCCAGGCACAAGGTCTGAGCGTACCTACCTCATTGGCTGTGGTCAAAACAAATGGGCTCCGCCCACCCCGCCGGACGAAGCATGTCAAGACCCCATGCCCTTGATGATCTTCGATTCCGTCAGCCGGACGACTCCACGAGCACCGCCACCAGCCCGATCAGGCCCGCGATGAGCACCCAGGCCGCCACGGACAGCCACCCCAGCACCAGCCCGGTGATCGCGAAGCCGTCGCCGCTCTCGCCGGTGCGGCGGATCTCCGACTGGGCCTGGTGGCCGAGGATCACCGCGGGCAGACCCGTCAGCCCCCCGGTGACCACGCACAGGATGCCGCAGACCATCGACGCGATCGCCTTGCCGTTGGTCTTCTGCTGCGCCGCCGGCAGGAACGTCCGCGGCACGGGGCCCGCCGCGGCCACCGGCTGCGGCACGGGCCCCTGCGGCAGGTCCGCGACCAGCACGGCCAGCTCGGCCACCGTTCGGGCCTGGTACGCCCGCGCGACGCGCTTCTCGAACTCGGGGTGGTCCAGCCGCCCCTCCGCGTACCCCGCGCGCAGCACGTCCACGGCCCGCTCCCGGTCCGCGTGCGCCGCGAGCATCGGCGGCCCGCCCGGCCCTTGCGACGGGCCGCCCTGCCACGGTGTCGGGTACGACACGGGTGCCTCCCGGGGCCGTTGACTGCTCTCGAAGACTCGAACGCCTCATACCCCTGGTTCGGTTCCGCGCATCCCCCGAACACCGCCGTCCGTGACAGCCCTGTCACACACCGGGCCATACCGAACCGTATCGCGGAGCGAGCGCTTTCCACCGGCCGCAACGGCCGGTTGCCGCTCGTTTCCTGCGATGCGTGGACCGCGGCCGCCGACACGCCGAGGGGCGGCCACCCCCACGGGAGTGACCGCCCCTCAGTCGTTCAGACGTACCTACGCCTCACTGGTTGTACGGACCGTAGTCGTAGTCCTCCAGCGGTACGGCCTGGCCGGAGCCCGTGCCGAACGGCGAGTAGTCGATGTCGTCGTAGCCGACGGCCGAGTACATCGCGGCCTTGGCCTCCTCGGTCGGCTCGACCCGGATGTTGCGGTAGCGGGACAGGCCCGTACCGGCCGGGATGAGCTTGCCGATGATGACGTTCTCCTTGAGGCCGATGAGGCTGTCGGACTTGGCGTTGATCGCCGCGTCCGTCAGGACTCGGGTCGTCTCCTGGAAGGAGGCGGCCGACAGCCAGGATTCCGTCGCCAGCGAGGCCTTGGTGATACCCATCAGCTGCGGACGACCGGAGGCCGGGTGACCGCCCTCCTGGACCACACGACGGTTCTCGGTCTCGAACTTCGAACGCTCGACCAGCTCGCCGGGCAGCAGCTCGGCGTCGCCGGACTCGATGATCGTCACGCGGCGCAGCATCTGCCGGATGATGATCTCGATGTGCTTGTCGTGGATCGACACACCCTGCGAGTTGTAGACCTTCTGGACCTCGCCGACCAGGTGGACCTGGACGGCACGCTGACCCAGGATGCGCAGCACGTCGTGCGGGTTGGTGGCACCCACGGTGAGCTTCTGGCCCACCTCGACGTGCTCGCCCTCGCCGACCAGGAGACGGGCGCGCTTGGAGATCGGGAACGCCGTCTCGTCGCTGCCGTCGTCCGGGGTGACGACGAGCTTCTTGGTCTTCTCGGTCTCCTCGATCCGCACGCGGCCGGAGGCCTCGGAGATCGGGGCGACACCCTTCGGGGTACGGGCCTCGAAGAGCTCGACGACACGCGGCAGACCCTGGGTGATGTCGTCACCGGCCACACCACCGGTGTGGAAGGTACGCATCGTCAGCTGGGTGCCGGGCTCACCGATGGACTGGGCGGCGATGATGCCGACCGCCTCACCGATGTCGACCAGCTTGCCGGTGGCCAGCGAGCGGCCGTAGCACATGGCGCAGGTGCCGACGGCGGACTCGCAGGTCAGGACCGAGCGGGTCTTGACCGTCTGGACGCCGTGCTTGACGAGCTCGTCGATGAGGACGTCGCCCAGGTCGGTGCCGGCCGGGGCCAGCACCTTGCCCTCGACCACGATGTCCTCGGCGAGGCAGCGCGCGTACACGGACGTCTCGACGTTGTCCGCCTTGCGCAGCACGCCGTCGGCGCCGCGCTCGGCGATGTCGAGCTTGAGGCCGCGGTCGGTGCCGCAGTCCTCCTCGCGGATGATGACGTCCTGGGAGACGTCGACCAGACGACGGGTGAGGTAACCCGAGTCGGCGGTCCGCAGGGCGGTGTCCGCCAGACCCTTACGGGCACCGTGCGTGGAGATGAAGTACTCCAGCACGGACAGGCCCTCACGGAACGACGCCTTGATCGGACGCGGGATCGTCTCGTTCTTCGCGTTCGACACCAGACCACGCATACCGGCGATCTGACGCATCTGCATCATGTTGCCTCGTGCACCCGAGTTCACCATCATGAAGATCGGGTTGGTCTTCGGGAAGTTCTCGTTCATCGCCTCGGCGACCTCGTTGGTCGCCTTGGTCCAGATCGCGATGAGCTCCTGCGTGCGCTCGTCCTTGGTGATCAGACCGCGCTCGTACTGCTTCTGGACCTTCTCGTCCTGCGCCTCGTACCCCTTGACGATCTCCTTCTTCGCCTCGGGGACGACGACGTCGGAGATGGCCACGGTGACGCCGGAACGGGTCGCCCAGTAGAAGCCGGCCGCCTTCAGGTTGTCGAGCGTCGCCGCCACGATGACCTTCGGGTAGCGCTCGGCGAGGTCGTTGACGATCTCGGAGAGCTGCTTCTTGCCGACCTCGTAGTCGACGAACGGGTAGTCCTCGGGCAGCAGCTCGTTGAAGAGCGCGCGGCCCAGCGTGGTGTTCAGCCGGAAGGTGTCACCCTGCTGCCACTCCGGCTCGCCCTCCTCGCGCGCCGGCGGCATCCATCCGCGCGGCGGGATGGTGCCCACCGGGAAGCGGATGTCGATCTTCGACTGGAGCGACAGGTCGCCCGCGTCGAAGGCCATGATCGCCTCGGCGACGGAGGCGAAGGAACGGCCCTCGCCCTTGAGGTCGCGCATCTCGCCGTCGGTGGTGAGGAAGAACAGACCGAGGACCATGTCCTGGGTCGGCATCGTCACCGGACGGCCGTCGGCGGGCTTGAGGATGTTGTTCGAGGACAGCATCAGGATGCGTGCCTCGGCCTGCGCCTCCGCGGAGAGCGGCAGGTGGACGGCCATCTGGTCACCGTCGAAGTCCGCGTTGAACGCGGTGCAGACGAGCGGGTGGATCTGGATGGCCTTGCCCTCGACCAGCTGCGGTTCGAAGGCCTGGATGCCGAGGCGGTGCAGCGTGGGCGCGCGGTTCAGCAGAACCGGGTGCTCCGCGATGACCTCTTCCAGCACGTCGTACACGACCGTACGGCCGCGCTCGACCATGCGCTTGGCGCTCTTGATGTTCTGCGCGTGGTTCAGGTCGACCAGGCGCTTCATCACGAACGGCTTGAAGAGCTCCAGCGCCATGGCCTTGGGCAGGCCGCACTGGTGCAGCTTCAGCTGCGGGCCGACGACGATGACGGAACGCGCCGAGTAGTCGACGCGCTTGCCGAGCAGGTTCTGACGGAAGCGGCCCTGCTTGCCCTTGAGCATGTCGGACAGCGACTTCAGGGGGCGGTTGCCGGGACCGGTGACCGGGCGACCACGACGGCCGTTGTCGAAGAGCGCGTCGACGGCCTCCTGGAGCATGCGCTTCTCGTTGTTCACGATGATCTCGGGCGCGCCGAGGTCGAGAAGCCGCTTCAGGCGGTTGTTGCGGTTGATCACGCGGCGGTACAGGTCGTTCAGGTCGGAGGTCGCGAAGCGGCCACCGTCCAGCTGCACCATCGGACGCAGGTCCGGCGGGATGACCGGCACGCAGTCGAGCACCATGCCCTTGGGGCTGTTGCTGGTCTGCAGGAACGCGGAGACGACCTTGAGGCGCTTGAGCGCACGGGTCTTCTTCTGGCCCTTGCCGGTCCGGATGATCTCGCGGAGACGCTCGGCCTCCTCGTCGAGGTCGAAGGACTCCAGGCGCTTCTGCAGCGCCGCGGCACCCATCGAGCCGTCGAAGTACGTGCCGAAGCGGTCGCGCAGTTCGCGGTAGAGCAGCTCGTCACCCTCCAGGTCCTGGACCTTGAGGTTCTTGAAGCGGTTCCACACCTCGTCGAGCCGGTCGATCTCGCGCTGGGCGCGGTCGCGCAGCTGCTTCATCTCGCGCTCGGCACCCTCGCGCACCTTGCGGCGCACGTCGGCCTTGGCACCCTCGGCCTCGAGCTCGGCCAGGTCGGTCTCAAGCTTCTTGGCGCGGGCCTCGAGGTCGGCGTCGCGGCGGTTCTCGATCTGCTGGCGCTCGACGGAGACGTGGGCCTCCAGCGAGGGCAGGTCGCGGGTGCGGCGCTCCTCGTCGACGTACGTGATCATGTACGCCGCGAAGTAGATGACCTTCTCCAGGTCCTTCGGGGCGAGGTCGAGCAGGTAGCCCAGCCGCGACGGCACACCCTTGAAGTACCAGATGTGGGTGACGGGAGCGGCAAGCTCGATGTGGCCCATCCGCTCACGGCGCACCTTGGCGCGGGTGACCTCGACGCCACACCGCTCGCAGATGATGCCCTTGAAGCGGACGCGCTTGTACTTGCCGCAGTAGCACTCCCAGTCCCGGGTCGGACCGAAGATCTTCTCGCAGAAGAGTCCGTCCTTTTCGGGCTTGAGCGTGCGGTAGTTGATCGTCTCGGGCTTCTTGACCTCGCCGTGGCTCCACTGACGGATGTCGTCAGCGGTGGCCAGACCGATCCGGAGCTCGTCGAAGAAGTTGACGTCGAGCACTATGCGTCAATCCCTCTCAGGGTTGTAAGTCATGGGGTCTGATACGGGGGTCCTGGGGCCGGCCGGGCTCATGTCGAGCCCGGCCGAACTCCCGTCAGACCTCTTCGACGCTGCTCGGCTCGCGCCGGGACAGGTCGATGCCAAGCTCCTCCGCAGCGCGGAAGACGTCCTCGTCGGTGTCGCGCATCTCGATGGACATGCCGTCCGAGGACAGCACCTCCACGTTGAGGCACAGGGACTGCATCTCCTTGATGAGCACCTTGAAGGACTCGGGGATGCCGGGCTCAGGGATGTTCTCGCCCTTGACGATGGCCTCGTAGACCTTCACGCGGCCGGTGACGTCGTCGGACTTGATGGTCAGGAGCTCCTGGAGGGCGTACGCGGCGCCGTAAGCCTCCAGCGCCCACACCTCCATCTCACCGAAGCGCTGGCCACCGAACTGGGCCTTACCACCCAGCGGCTGCTGGGTGATCATGCTGTACGGGCCGGTCGAGCGGGCGTGCAGCTTGTCGTCCACCAGGTGGTGGAGCTTGAGGATGTACATGTAACCGATCGAGATCGGGTCCGGGAACGGCTCACCCGACCGGCCGTCGAACAGCCGCGCCTTGCCGGACGGGAGGACCATGCGGTCGCCGTCGCGGTTCGGGACGGTGTGCTCCAGCAGACCGGTGAGCTCGTCCTCGCGGGCACCGTCGAAGACCGGGGTGGCCACGTTGGTCCGCGGGTCGACCTTGTCGGCGCCGATGACCTGGAGCCGCTCGGCCCACTCGTCGGCGAGGCCGGAGACGTCCCAGCCCTGGCTGGCGAGCCAGCCGAGGTGGATCTCCAGGACCTGCCCCGGGTTCATTCGGGACGGCACACCCAGCGGGTTGAGGATGATGTCGACCGGGGTGCCGTCCTCGAGGAACGGCATGTCCTCGATCGGCAGGATCTTGGAGATGACGCCCTTGTTGCCGTGACGGCCGGCGAGCTTGTCACCGTCCGTGATCTTGCGCTTCTGCGCGACATACACACGGACCAGCTGGTTGACGCCGGGCGGCAGCTCGTCGCCTTCCTCGCGGTCGAAGACGCGGACGCCGATGACCTTGCCGATCTCGCCGTGCGGCACCTTCAGCGAGGTGTCTCGGACCTCACGGGCCTTCTCACCGAAGATCGCGCGCAGCAGGCGCTCTTCCGGCGTCAGCTCGGTCTCACCCTTGGGCGTGACCTTGCCGACGAGGATGTCGCCGGCGACGACCTCGGCACCGATGCGGATGATGCCGCGCTCGTCGAGGTCGGCGAGGACCTCCTCGGAGACGTTCGGGATGTCCCGGGTGATCTCCTCGGGGCCGAGCTTGGTGTCACGGGCGTCGACCTCGTGCTCCTCGATGTGGATCGAGGAGAGGACGTCGTCCTGCACGAGGCGCTGCGACAGGATGATCGCGTCCTCGTAGTTGTGACCCTCCCACGGCATGAACGCGACCAGCAGGTTCTTACCGAGGGCCATCTCGCCGTTCTGCGTGGCGGGACCGTCGGCGAGGACCTGACCGGTGATGATCCGGTCGCCCTCGTTGACGATGACCTTCTGGTTGACCGAGGTGCCCTGGTTGGAGCGCGAGAACTTCGCCAGGCGGTACGTGATGTACGTGCCGTCGTCGTTGGCGGTGGTGATGTAGTCCGCGGAGACCTCCTGGACCACACCGTCCTTCTCGGCCTTGACCACGTCGCCGGCGTCGACCGCGGAGCGGTACTCCATGCCGGTGCCGACGAGCGGCGCCTCGGACTGGATCAGCGGCACGGCCTGGCGCATCATGTTCGCGCCCATGAGGGCACGGTTGGCGTCGTCGTGCTCGAGGAACGGGATCATGGCGGTCGCGACCGACACCATCTGGCGCGGCGAGACGTCCATGTAGTCGACGTCGTCGCCGGGGACGTAGTCGACCTCGCCGCCACGGCGGCGGACCAGCACGCGGGACTCCTCGAACCGGAAGTCCTCGGAGAGCGGCGCGTTGGCCTGCGCGATGACGAAGCGGTCCTCCTCGTCGGCGGTCAGGTAGTCGACGTCGTCGGTGACGACGCCCTCGACGACCTTGCGGTACGGCGTCTCGATGAAGCCGAACGCGTTGACCCGGCCGTAGGAGGCGAGGGAGCCGATCAGACCGATGTTCGGGCCTTCGGGCGTCTCGATCGGGCACATGCGGCCGTAGTGCGAGGGGTGCACGTCACGGACTTCGAAGCCGGCCCGCTCACGGGAGAGACCACCCGGGCCGAGGGCGTTGAGACGACGCTTGTGCGTCAGGCCCGACAGCGGGTTGTTCTGGTCCATGAACTGCGACAGCTGGCTGGTGCCGAAGAACTCCTTGATGGAGGCGACGACCGGCCGGATGTTGATCAGGGTCTGCGGCGTGATCGCCTCGACGTCCTGGGTGGTCATGCGCTCACGCACGACACGCTCCATACGGGCGAGACCCGTACGGACCTGGTTCTGGATGAGCTCGCCGACGCTGCGGATGCGGCGGTTGCCGAAGTGGTCGATGTCGTCGGTCTCGACGATGATCGAGCGGCCGGACTCGCCGGTCGTCTCGGTCTCACCGGCGTGCAGCTTCACCAGGTACTTGATGGTGGCGATGACGTCGTCGGTGGTGAGCACACCGGCGTCCAGCGGCTCGTCCGCACCGAGCTTCTTGTTCACCTTGTAGCGGCCGACCTTCGCGAGGTCGTAGCGCTTGGGGTTGAAGTAGAGGTTCTCGAGCAGGGTCTGCGCCGCCTCGCGCGTCGGGGGCTCGCCCGGCCGCAGCTTGCGGTAGATGTCGAGCAGCGCGTCGTCCTGGCCCTGGGTGTGGTCCTTCTCCAGGGTGGCGCGCATGGACTCGTACTCGCCGAACTCCTCGAGGATCTGCTCGGTGGTCCAGCCGAGCGCCTTGAGCAGGACGGTGACGGACTGCTTGCGCTTGCGGTCGATGCGGACACCGACCATGTCGCGCTTGTCGATCTCCATCTCCAGCCAGGCACCCCGGGACGGGATGATCTTGGCGGAGAAGATGTCCTTGTCGGACGTCTTGTCGATGGAGGAGTCGAAGTAGACGCCGGGCGAACGGACCAGCTGCGACACGACGACACGCTCGGTGCCGTTGATGACGAAGGTGCCCTTGCCCGTCATGAGCGGGAAGTCGCCCATGAAGACGGTCTGGGACTTGATCTCGCCGGTCTCGTTGTTGGTGAACTCGGCGGTGACGAAGAGGGGAGCCGCGTACGTGAAGTCGCGCTCCTTGCACTCGTCGATGGAGTTCTTCGGCGGCTCGAAGCGGTGGTCGCGGAAAGTCAGCGACATCGACCCGGAGAAGTCCTCGATCGGGGAGATCTCCTCGAAGATCTCCTCCAGACCGGACTTGGTGGGGACGTCCTGACCGTTCTCCAGAGCCTCCTCGACGCGAGCCTTCCAGGCGTCGTTGCCGAGCAGCCAGTCGAAGCTCTCGGTTTGCAGCGCGAGGAGGTTCGGAACCTCGAGGGGCTCCTTGATCTTTGCAAAAGAGATGCGCAGCGGGGCGGTGCTGGCGGCGTTGTTCGTATTCGCGGTCGAGGCGTTGCGCGAGGCGGCCAAGAGGGGGTCCTTCCGAGGGCTCGGACTCACTACGCGCGTACCGGCCCCTCACCGGTGCACAGACAAAGGTCCCAGGTCAGAGACGATCTTTCGTCGGTGCTGAAGCGAGGGCAGACCCCTGGTGACGGGCAGGGGGCAGCTAACAGGCAGCGCAAAGGGTCAGTGTAGCCACTTGGCACACTGATGTCCACTTCGGGTGTGCGAGACCCTCGTTGTTCTCAACTCCTGCGACAAGGCCCTGCCCTCAACGCACGGTGATACTGCCCTCTTCGTCGCCGATCCATGCCTCGGATTCGGATCCTTCTGGCGACGCGTCCTGAGAATCGCGCGCTGCGTCCGGTTCGTCAAGGGCCCCCTTGCCCAAACTGGTTGCCGCCGGTGTGTTCCTGGCCGTGAGGCACGACGAAGATCACCTTACTCGGCACCGCCACAGGTGCAAGGCAGCCGCCACCGGGCCTCGGAAACACCGAAGAGCGACCACCCGGATGGATGATCGCTCTTCGGCGCTGAGGCGTTACAGGTGCTGTCGGATCCGTGGGACCCGTCAGGACCTGCGGGGTGTTACTTGACCTCGACGGAGGCGCCGGCGCCCTTGAGGGACTCGGCGGCCTTCTCGGCGGCGTCCTTGGCGACCTTCTCGAGGACGGGCTTGGGGGCGCCGTCCACGAGGTCCTTGGCCTCCTTCAGGCCCAGGGAGGTCAGCTCACGCACGACCTTGATGACCTGGATCTTCTTGTCGCCGGCACCGGTGAGGATGACGTCGAACTCGTCCTTCTCCTCGGCCTGCTCGGCCGGGGCGGCCGGACCGGCGGGGCCGGCAACGGCGACCGCGGCGGCGGCGGTGACGTCGAACTTCTCCTCGAAGGCCTTCACGAACTCGGAGAGCTCGATGAGGGTCATCTCCTCGAACTGCGCGAGCAGGTCTTCCTGGCTGAGCTTCGCCATGATGGCGGTCCTTCCACTAAATCGGCAGGTGCCGGGTGTACGGGGTGAGGCGGGCGTACGTCGGGCCCGCATCGACCCTCACCTCATGCGGCGAGGATCGGAAAGCGAGCCGAATTACTCGGCACCGCCCTGCTCGTCCTGCTTGGCACGGAGCGCGTCCACGGTGCGGACGAGCTTCGAGGGAAGCGCCTGGAAGAGCTGAGCAGTCTGCGTCTGCTTGCCCTTGAAGGCACCCGCCAGCTTGGAGAGCAGAACCTCGCGGGACTCGAGGTCCGCAAGCTTCTTGATCTCGTCGGCGGACAGCACCTTGCCGTCAAGGACACCGCCCTTGATGACGAGATTGGGGTTGTCCTTGGCGAAGTCGCGCAGACCCTTCGCCGACTCCACCGGGTCACCGGTGATGAAGGCGACAGCCGTCGGACCATTGAACTGGTCGTCCAGCGTCGTGATCCCGGCCTCGTTGGCCGCAATCTTGGTCAGCGTGTTCTTCACCACGGCGTACTGGGCGTTCTCACCGAGCGACCGGCGCAGCTGCTTCAGCTGCGCCACGGTGAGACCGCGGTACTCGGTCAGCACGGCGGCGTTGGAGCTGCGGAACTTGTCCGTCAGCTCGGCAACCGCGGCGGACTTGTCGGGCCTCGCCATAGAGCCTCGGCCTCCTTCCGGGTGATTCTGACCGCGCGGACCCGAAGGAGGACTGGGGAAAACGAAACGCCCCGGCGCAGGCGCACGGGGCGGACTCGACCGGATCACACACGCTGGGCGAGTGCGCTCCGGGAGTTCTTCCACGGTCACCTGCGCGGGTCGTCCGCAGTTCAGCGGATCCTTCGGCCACCGAGCCCTCGTGGGAGCGCACGGCAACGACCAGCGGTCTTTGGCTTCTTCAGGAGCGTACGTGACCGCATCCCTGTCAAGCAAATCCGCTCCCGGCGACCCTCAGGCGCCGACCCGGCCGCAGGACCGGCGCGGGCACCGGGACGCCGCCACAGGCCCCCGGGGAAGGCACTGGGAAAGGGGACGGGCCCCACACCGGCAGGTGTGGGGCCCGTCGTCCGACGAGGTGAGCCGTCAGGCTCAGACCGCGGCCGGGTCCTCCTCGACGAGGAGGTTGCGGGTGCGGTTCGGGTCTAGCGGAATGCCGGGGCCCATCGTGGTGGTGAGCGCGGCCTTCTTGATGTAGCGGCCCTTGGCGGCGGACGGCTTCAGACGGAGGATCTCCTCCAGCGCCGCGCCGTAGTTCTCCACCAGCTTGGTGTCGTCGAAGGACACCTTGCCGATGATGAAGTGCAGGTTCGAGTGCTTGTCGACGCGGAACTCGATCTTGCCGCCCTTGATGTCGTTGACGGCCTTGGTGACGTCCGGCGTCACGGTGCCCGTCTTCGGGTTCGGCATCAGACCACGCGGACCGAGCACGCGGCCGAGGCGGCCGACCTTGCCCATGAGGTCCGGGGTGGCGACAACGGCGTCGAAGTCCAGACGGCCCTTCGACACCTCGTCGATCAGCTCGTCGGCGCCGACGATGTCGGCGCCCGCGGCACGCGCGGCCTCGGCACGGTCACCGGTCGCGAAGACCAGGACCCGGGCGGTCTTACCGGTGCCGTGCGGAAGGTTCACGGTGCCACGGACCATCTGGTCGGCCTTGCGCGGGTCGACACCCAGACGGAAGGCGACCTCGACGGTGCCGTCGAACTTGGTCGTGGTGGTCTCCTTGGCCAGACGGACGGCCTCGAGCGGGGCGTAGAGCTTCTCCCGGTCGATCTTGGCGTCCGCAGCGCGAAGGGACTTGCTGCGCTTGCTCACTGCTGCTCCTGTGGATGCTGAGGAGTCGTGGTCCGGGCCGAGCAGGCCCCGCCACTACTGCTGATGAAGGTGGGACTCAGCCCTCGACCGTGATGCCCATGGAACGGGCGGTGCCGGCGATGATCTTCGACGCGGCGTCCAGGTCGTTGGCGTTGAGGTCGGGCATCTTGGTCTCGGCGATCTCGCGGACCTGCGCCTTGGTGATCTTGGCGACCTTGGTCTTGTGCGGCTCGCCGGAGCCCTTCTCCACACCCGCGGCCTTGAGGATCATCTTGGCGGCCGGCGGCGTCTTGGTGATGAAGGTGAAGGAACGGTCCTCGTAGACCGTGATCTCCACCGGGATCACCCAGCCACGCTGCGACTCGGTCGCGGCGTTGTACGCCTTGCAGAACTCCATGATGTTCACGCCGTGCTGGCCCAGCGCGGGGCCGACCGGCGGAGCCGGGTTGGCGGCACCGGCCTGGATCTGGAGCTTGATGAGCCCCGTGACCTTCTTCTTCTTGGGAGGCATGTGCTCTCTCCGGGTCCTAGTGAGAGTTTTTCCGCCTACCCGTCCGGATCATCCGGACGGAGGCATACCGCACAACGATAACGGGTATCCATGCGCGGCTAAAAACCGAGCAGGTCAGACCGGCTGCGAGAGCCTGCCTGACCTGCTCGGAAGCGTGGAATCCGGAAGACCGAGGATCAGTTCTCCTGGATCTCAGTTCTTCTGGATCTGGTCGAAGGACAGCTCGACCGGGGTCTCGCGGCCGAAGATCTCGACAAGACCCTTGACCTTCTTCGAGTCCGGGTTGATCTCGTTGATGGTCGCCTGCAGCGTGGCGAACGGGCCGTCGGTGACGGTGACCGAGTCGCCCACCTCGAAGTCCAGCACCTGGACCTCGACCTTGCGCTGCGGGGCCGGCTTGCCCTCGGCCTCGGCCGCCTCGCGGGCGGCCTTCTCCTCGGCCTCCGGCGCGAGCATCTTGACGATCTCGTCCAGGGTCAGCGGGTACGGGTCGTAGGCGTTGCCCACGAAGCCGGTGACGCCGGGGGTGTTGCGGACGACACCCCAGGACTCGTTCGTCAGGTCCATGCGGACGAGGACGTAGCCCGGGAGCTTGTTCTGCTTGATGGTCTTGCGGTCGCCGTTCTTGATCTGGACGACCTCTTCCTGCGGCACCTCGGCCTGGAAGATGTAGTCCTCGACGTTCAGCGAGACGGCGCGCTGCTCGAGGTTCGTCTTCACGCGGTTCTCGTAGCCGGCGTAGGTGTGGATGACGTACCACTCGCCGGGCAGGAGCCGCAGTTCGTCGCGGAGCTTGTCGATCGGGTCGCGCTCGTCGACGGGCTCGGCCTCGTCTTCGGCGGCCTCGTCCTCGGCAGCGGCCTCTTCGACCTCGTCCGCGGCGGCGTCGGCAGCCTCGACCTCCGTGGAGGCCTCGGTGTCCTCGCTGTCCGCGCCCTCGACGGTGTCGAGCTCGTCCTCGACGGACTCGGCAGGCTCGATGGCGTCGTTCACGTTCGGGTCAGACACGGTGGCTGCTTCTTCCTGGATACATAGAGGTGGAACATGCGAAAGGAGCGCCGCGTACCTCGGCGCTCTTCGCTCTTCGCTCAGCCGAAGACGTACTTGGCAGCGTTGCTGAGCCCATAGTCAATCACGGTCACCAGGCCGATCATGATGACCACGAAGATGATCACCACGGTCGTGTACGTCGTGAGCTGGTTGCGAGTCGGCCAGACGACCTTGCGGAGCTCCGCGATGATCTGGCGGTAGAAGAGCGCCAGACGCTTCAGGGGGCCCTTCTTGGCCCGCTTGCCGCCCTTGCGGGACTTCTTCGTGGAGTCCGGCGCTTCGTCCTGGGCATCAGGCATGTCGATGGAGCCCACGGCGTCCGTCACTCGTCCTCACCTGATTCCGGGTCGTGGCCGTGCCGCGCCCGGTCTGAGCCGCACGGCTTTGCAGTCCTTGTACGTACATGCGCACACATCCTGGCGAGGTGTGTGAAGCAGGGCCGGAGGGACTTGAACCCCCAACCGCTGGTTTTGGAGACCAGTGCTCTACCAATTGAGCTACGACCCTTTGTGTGTCCACCAACGTACCGCATGCACCCGGATGCTTGATGTGCACCGGATGAGTGCGGCGTGCTGAAGGCCAACGAGGTGAGAGTGTACGTGTTCCGGGGCCGGGCGTCGAACAGTAAACGATCGCGGGACCCTCCGGACGGGCTTCGCAAGGCCCCCGGATGGCGGAAGATCGCCTTGTCCCCGAGGGTCGGCCGTGGCGGACACACGGTGGATACGGACTGATGTTCAGGGCTTTGCCCGGCCCTGTTCAGTCTGTGAAACCCGCCTGCCGCCGAGGTTTCCGGTCTGAAACGATGGGGCCCATGAGCGCTGCAACCCCTCCCACCGAGCGCCGGGTCTCCGCCCGAGTCGGCGCGATCTCCGAGTCCGCCACTCTCGCCGTGGACGCCAAGGCGAAGGCCCTCAAGGCTGCCGGGCGTCCGGTGATCGGCTTCGGCGCCGGTGAACCCGACTTCCCGACCCCGGACTACATCGTCGAGGCGGCCGTCGAGGCCTGCAGGAACCCGAAGTACCACCGCTACACGCCGGCCGGCGGTCTGCCCGAGCTGAAGGCCGCGATCGCCGCGAAGACGCTGCGCGACTCCGGTTACGCAGTGGACGCGTCCCAGATCCTGGTGACCAACGGCGGCAAGCAGGCGATCTACGAGGCGTTCGCCGCGATCCTCGACCCGGGTGACGAGGTCATCGTCCCCGCCCCGTACTGGACGACGTACCCCGAGTCGATCCGGCTCGCGGGCGGTGTGCCCGTCGAGGTCGTCGCCGACGAGACCACCGGTTACCGCGTCTCGGTCGAGCAGCTCGAGGCCGCGCGCACCGAGAAGACCAAGGTCGTCCTGTTCGTCTCGCCGTCGAACCCGACCGGCGCCGTCTACAGCCGGGCCGACGCCGAGGCGATCGGTCGCTGGGCCGTCGAGCACGGACTGTGGGTGCTGACCGACGAGATCTACGAGCACCTCGTCTACGGCGACGCGACCTTCACCTCGCTGCCGGCGCTCCTGCCGGAGCTGCGCGACAAGTGTGTCGTCGTCAACGGTGTCGCCAAGACGTACGCCATGACCGGCTGGCGCGTCGGCTGGATCATCGGTCCGAAGGACGTCGTGAAGGCCGCGACGAACCTCCAGTCGCACGCCACGTCGAACGTCTCCAACGTCGCCCAGGCCGCGGCCGTCGCCGCCGTCTCCGGGGACCTGGACGCCGTGGCGAAGATGCGGGAGGCCTTCGACCGCCGCCGCAGGACGATCGTGCGGATGCTCAACGAGATCGACGGTGTGGTCTGCCCGGAGCCGGAGGGCGCGTTCTACGCGTACCCGTCGGTCAAGGGGCTGATCGGCAGGGAGATCCGCGGCAGGCGCCCGCAGAACTCGGTCGAGCTGGCCGCGCTGATCCTGGAGGAGGTCGAGGTCGCGGTCGTTCCGGGTGAGGCGTTCGGCACACCCGGGTACCTGCGGCTGTCGTACGCGCTCGGTGACGAGGACCTCACCGAGGGCGTGAGCCGCATCCAGAAGCTGCTGGCGGAGGCCAGGGACTGACGTCCCGCGCCCTTCCGTTTCTCGCGGGGCCGCCCGGTCTGCTCATCAGAGTGTGCCGGGCGGCCCCGTTTTTTCGTGCGAGCAAGACCACGATCGGGCAATGCGGTACCGGGACCGCGGCAACGTACGGCAGGATCCTGGAATGGAGCGTGTACGTGATCTCTCTGAGCTGCCGAAGGCCCATCTGCACCTGCACTTCACCGGTTCGATGCGGCCCGGCACCGTGCTGGAGCTGGCCGACAAGTACGGCGTCCGTCTGCCGGACACGCTGAGCGAGGCCCTGACGAGTGGTGAGCCGCCGCAGCTGCGGGCGACGGACGAGCGGGGCTGGTTCCGCTTCCAGCGGCTGTACGACGCGGCGCGGTCGTGCCTGCGCGAGCCGGAGGACATTCAGAGGCTGGTGCGGGAGGCCGCCCAGGAGGACCTGCGGGACGGCTCGGGGTGGCTGGAGATCCAGGTCGACCCGACGTCGTACGCGCCACGGCTGGGCGGGCTGATTCCGGCGCTGGAGGTCATCCTGGACGCGGTGGAGACGGCCAGGCGGGAGACGGGGCTCGGCATGCGGGTCCTGGTGGCCGCGAACCGTATGAAGCATCCGCTGGACGCGCGGACGCTGGCGCGGCTGGCGGTGCGCTACGCGGACCAGGGCGTCATCGGCTTCGGGCTCTCGAACGACGAGCGGCGCGGCATGGCGCGGGACTTCGACCGGGCGTTCGCCATCGCACGGGAGGGCGGGCTGCTGTCGGCGCCGCACGGGGGTGAGCTGACCGGCCCCACGTCGGTGCGGGACTGCCTGGACGATCTGGAGGCCGACCGGATCGGGCACGGAGTGCGGGCGGCGGAGGATCCGCGGCTGCTGAAGCGACTGGCGGACCGGGGCGTGACGTGCGAGGTGTGTCCCGCGTCGAACGTGGCGCTGGGCGTGTACGAGAAGCCGGAGGACGTGCCGCTGCGGACGCTCTTCGAGGCGGGTGTCCCGCTGGCGCTGGGCGCGGACGACCCCCTGCTGTTCGGGTCCCGGCTGGCGGCGCAGTACGAGATCGCCCGCGAATACCACGGCTTCTCGGACGCGGAACTGGCGGAACTGGCGCGTCAGTCGGTCCGGGGGTCGGCGGCACCGGAGGACGTGAAGGCGGAACTGCTGGCGGGCGTGGACGCCTGGTTGACGTCCTGATGGCCCGAGAGCCGCGCCGCCGCCCGCGGGCTGTCCAGCCGCCCTGACGGGTGGGGCGGCACGGGTGAGCGGGGCGGCGACCCTGTCAAGCGCCGGGCAGCGACCCGCCCCGCGGTCGCGCGAGGAGCAGCTGGGATACCTCGAGCAGCGGGAACGGGATGGCCGATTCATTCACGCTCGTCACCCTTCGCCATCTCCGTCGAAACACCGGGCGCCACGCACCGGCGGTCACCGCACCTCGGTGTCAGAGGCTCACGCCCACTATCACCGGTTCGTTCACCAGCGTGATGCCGAACGCCTCGTGGACGCCGCTCACCACCTCGCGGGCCAGCGCCAGCAGGTCCTCCGCCGTGGCCTCCCCACGGTTGGTCAGCGCGAGCGTGTGCTTGGTGGAGATGCGGGCGGGCCCACTGCCGTACCCCTTGGTGAAGCCCGCTCTGTCGATGAGCCAGGCCGCGGAGGTCTTGGTACGCCCCTCCCCCGCCGGGTACGCGGGGGGTTCCGCGTCGGCGCCGAGGCGCTCCCTCACCCGCGCGTGGAACGCGGCGAACTGCTCGGCCGTGAGGATCGGGTTGGTGAAGAAGGACCCGGCGGACCAGGTGTCGTGGTCCTCGGGGTCCAGCACCATGCCTTTGCCGGCACGCAGCTTCAGCACCGTCTCGCGGGCCGTGGCCAGCGGTACGCGCTCGCCCGGGGCGACGCCGAGCACGCGGGCCGTCTCGGCGTACTTGACCGGGGCGGACAGTCCGTCCGCGTCCTCCAGCGCGAAGCGGACGCGCAGCACGACATACCGCTCGGGGTCGGCCTTGAAGCGGCTGTGCCGGTACGAGAAGCCGCAGTCCTCGTTTCGCAGGGTGACCGTCCCGCCCGTCCCGCGGTCGTAGGCGATCACCTCGGTGATCGTGGCGGAGACCTCCTGGCCGTACGCCCCCACGTTCTGGATGGGGGTCGCGCCCGCCGAGCCCGGGATGCCGGAGAGGCATTCGATGCCCGCGAGTCCGGCTTCCACGGTGCGGGCGACGGCGTCGGTCCACACCTCTCCGGCGGCCAGCTCCAGTCTCGTGCCGTCCAGCTCGAAGCCCTCGGTGGCGATGACGAGCGCGGTGCCCTCGAAGCCCTTGTCGCCGATGACCAGGTTCGATCCGCCGCCGATGACCAGCAGTGGCGTGCCGGTGGCGTCGGCGTCGCGGACGGCGGCGATCACCTCGGCGTCGGTCGTGGCGGTGACCAGCCGGGTCGCGGGGCCGCCCAGCCGGAAGGTGGTCAGCGGGGCGAGGGGGGCGTCGTGGAGTTCCTGCACGCGCTCAAGACTACGAGACGGCACTGACAGCGCCGGCACGCGCGCGTACGGCCACGCCGGCGAAGCGGGCGGTACGCGCGCGTGCTCACGCGAGGCGGCGGATCGCGTCGTCCCAGTCGAGCGGCAGTTCGTCGCTCGACACCTGCCGGCCGAGGAAGCGCGACTCGCGCATCTGGCCGGACAGGTTCCGGGAGACCGGCGAGTGGACGCCGGCGCGGGCGAACTCCCCGAGGGCCGTCGGCGACTCCCAGGCCGACAGCGTCCAGTAGGTCCGGCTCAGCGGCTTCGCCCTGAGCGTCGCCCCGTACGCGCCCGGCGCCCGGCTCACCTGACGCCAGACGGCGGGCGTGCCCATGAGGAACTTCAGGGCTCCCCACCAGGTACGGGCCCCGAAGCGGGAGGCGAATACGTGGACCTCGGTGCCGGGCGGTGCCGGGTTCGGGGTGGTCCGGGGAAGGGTCGGCACGGCTCCTCTTCCGGAGGTCTCGGGGGGTGTGATCGGGCTGGTGGTCAGGTGGCGGCCGGTTCCGGCAGCCGCTCCGGTTCCTCACTGGTGGCTGTCCGTGCCGCGCCGCGCCTGCCCGGGATGAGCAGTGCGGCGGCCCCGGCGAGGGCGACGACCGCGGAACCGGTGACCAGCGCCGGCCTCAGCCCGTCCACGAACGCCTGGCCGGACTCGTAACCGCCCCGCGCGGAGAAGATCGACGCCATGACGGCGATGCCGAGCGCGCCGCCGACCTCGCGCAGCGCGTTGTTGGCGCCGGAGGCGATGCCCTGTTCCCTGGCTCGGACGCTGGACATCACGAGGCTGGAGGCGGGGGCGAAGAACAGGGCCATGCCGACGCCGCTGGTGACGAGGGCGGGCAGCTGCACGGCGTACGAGGCGTCGGCGGTGGCGACGAGGGCCAGCTGACCGAGGCCCGCGGCCTGCAGGAAGAGTCCGGCGGCGACGACCGGCCGGCCGCCGATGCGGTCGGAGAGGATGCCCGCGACGGGCGCGACCAGCATCGGCATCCCGGTCCAGGGCAGCATGCGCAGCCCTGCCTCGGTGGGCGAGTAGCCGAGGACGCCCTGCATGTACTGGCTGAGCAGGAAGATCGAGCCGAACATGCCGAGGAACATCATCAGGCTCGCCGCGTTGATGCCGGCGAAGGCCCGGGAGCGGAACAGCCGCATCGGGAGCATGGGGTTCCTGGCGCGGGTGCTGTAGAGGACGAAGCCGGCGAGCAGCGCCGCCCCGGAAGACAGGGCGGTCATGACCACCGGGCCGGTCCAGCCGTCGACGGGGCCGCGCACCAGACCGTAGACGAGCCCGAAGAGGCCGCCGCTGGCGAGCAGCGTGCCGGGGACGTCGAGCGGGGCGCCGGTGCCGTGGGACTCGCTGAGGCGGAGGCGGGCGAGCGGCAGCAGGGCCAGGCCGAGCGGGACGTTCAGCCAGAAGATCCACTGCCAGGAGATGTGTTCGGTGAGGCTGCCGCCGACCAGCGGCCCGGAGGCTACGGCGAGTCCGTTCACGGCGCCCCATATGCCGTACGCCATCCCGCGCCGGTCCGCGGGCACGGCCGCTGTCAGCAGGGTGAGCGTCAGCGGCATCATCACGGCCGCGCCGACGCCCTGCGCCGCGCGGGCGGCGATGAGGGAGTCGATACCGGGGGCCATGGCCGCGGCGGCGGAGGCGGCGGTGAAGACGGCGATGCCGCCGATGAAGAGACGGCGGCGGCCGAAGCGGTCGCCGAGGGCGGCGCCGAACATGAGCAGGACGGCGAAGGTGAGGGTGTAGGCGCTGACGGTCCATTCGAGGTCGTGCAGTGCTCCGCCGAGGTCCTTGCGGATCGAGGGCAGGGCGGTGGTGACGACGAGGTTGTCCAGGGCCGCCATGAAACCGGCGACGCTGGTGATGGCGAGGGCCCAGGCGGTCCCTCCGCGACGTTCCGCCGTGTGCTGTGACATCGCTCCCCCAGGAGTGATCAGGGTTCGGACTACTGATTAGTTATTGATGACTAACTTCAGCGGGCACGCGGAGACCCGGACTCCCCGGGAACCCGGCCCCCGAAACCTACTCGGAGCCCTCGGCCCCCTGCCGCACGCGCGAGGCGATCTCGAACCCGCCCCACACCCGGTGCCCGGCGCTGAACCCCATGGCGGCGAGGGTGTTCATGAGCATCCCGTACGCCATGAAGGAGGTGGTTTCGTCCGCGTCGCCGCCGAGCGGCAGGTGCACGCTGTCCCAGATCTCCATCCAGCCCTTGCGGACCTTGTCGCCGAAGTCGTGGTCGCCCGCGGCCTCGGCGACCGCGACCGCCAGGAAGGTCTGCAACTGCATACGGAGCCGCTCGGGCTGTTCGGAGATCAGCCGCGCGTACGCCTCCGCCATGGCGTCGTGGGCCTCCTCGCCCTCGAGCCCTTCGGCGGCCTGCTCGAACATCCGCCGCATGTCCTGCATGCAGCGCTCGGTGGCCGCCAGGAAGATCGCTTTCTTGCCCGGGAAAAGCCGGAAGAGATACGGCTGCGAAACACCGACCCGTTTGGCGATCGCCTCGGTGGAGGTGCCGTGGTAGCCGTTCTGCGCGAACTCCGAGATCGCCGCGCCAATGACGCTCTCACGCCTCTCTTCTGCACTCATCCTGACCATGAATTCGAAGTTAGTACTCAATCACTAACTAAGTCAAGGGCCACCCGTTGCCAGGACTGGGGCGGCCCGCCAGGACACACGTGAGGGGCGCCCTCACTGGAGGACGCCCCTTACGCAGGGTCACGCTCAGGCGAGCCGTACGACCGCCCGGGACATGCCCAGTACCTTCTGGCCGGCGCTGGTGGCCGTCAGGTCGACGCGGACCGTGTTGTCGTCCAGCTTGGCCCCGACCTTGGCGGTGACCTCGATCTCGGCGCCCTTGCCGTCGTTCGGTACGACGACGGGCCGGGTGAAGCGGACACCGTACTCGACGACCGCGGCAGGATCGCCGGCCCAGTCGGTGACGACGCGGATCGCCTCGGCCATGGTGAACATGCCGTGCGCGATGACGTCCGGCAGGCCCACCTCCTGGGCGAACTTCTCGTTCCAGTGGATCGGATTGAAGTCACCCGACGCGCCGGCGTACCGGACGAGCATGTCGCGCGTCACGGGGAAGGACCGGCCGGGCAGCTGGGTGCCGACCTCGATGTCGGCGTACGCGATCTTCGCCGTCATGGTGCTGCTCACGCCCTCTCGGCCGCGCGAGCGACCAGCTTCGTCCAGGCGGTCACGACGTGCTCGCCGGTTTCGTCGTGGACCTCACCGCGGATGTCCAGAATGTCGTTGCCCGCCATCGACTTGACCGTTTCGATGGTCGAGGTGACCGTCAGCCGGTCACCGGCCCGCACCGGCCGGGTGTACGCGAACTTCTGGTCGCCGTGCACCACCCGGCTGTAGTCGAGCCCCAGTTTCGGGTCCTGCACGACCTGCTCCGCGGCCTTGAACGTGATCGCGAACACGAAAGTGGGCGGAGCGATCACATCCGGGTGGCCGAACGCCTTGGCGGCTTCCGGGTCCGTGTACGCCGGGTTGGAATCCCCCACGGCCTCGGCGAACTCACGAATCTTTTCCCGGCCCACCTCGTAGGGCTCGGTGGGCGGATAGGTCCGCCCCACGAAGGACTGGTCGAGCGCCATGGCTCGGTACCTCCTGATGTCTGCTCTGGTGACCTGCGCGGGTGTCCGCACCGGCCGAACCGACCGGTAACCGGGGACCGAGAACGACACGAGGCCGCCCCCCGACTGCGGGGGCGGCCTCGTGTACGAGCCTGTTTTATCGCGTTTCGCGGTGCGCGGTGTGCGCCTTGCAACGCGGGCAGTGCTTCTTCATCTCAAGACGGTCCGGGTTGTTACGCCGGTTCTTCTTGGTGATGTAGTTCCGCTCCTTGCACTCCACGCAGGCCAGCGTGATCTTCGGGCGGACGTCGGTGGCAGCCACGTGAGTGCTCCTTGACGGACGGATCGACTGTATTAACGCAAGAAGAGTAGCCGATCGAAGGACCGACCCCGCAATCGGCTACTTAGAGTAGCGGTGACCGGACTTGAACCGGTGACACAGCGATTATGAGCCGCTTGCTCTACCGACTGAGCTACACCGCTTGGATGCGATCGGACCCCGCCTCGCGACGGGAACCTCACACACCAGAGCCCCAAAACGGAATCGAACCGTTGACCTTCTCCTTACCATGGAGACGCTCTGCCGACTGAGCTATTGGGGCGAGCGATGAAGACATTACACGGTCGGCAGCGGTTCGCCCAAATCCGTTTCGGGGCATCCGCGCCGCCCTCCCTCGCCCGCCTTCCCGCACACCTCAACTGCCCCTGCCGCACCGCTTTCCCCGGTCCCCGGCGCGGGCCACGCCGGTACGACTTTTGCGCTCCTGCGCGCCGTGGCCGAGTCCCCGTCCTAGGCTCGGTCTCACTCTGCGTGATCTTGCGTCCCCCTCCCCTGCGCAGCCCTCGAGATCCAGGAGCGCGATGCCCGACAGCCAGCCGCAGCCGCCGCACTCGTCGTCCGCGCCGGGCCCCGCCGATCCGGCCTCCCTCCTGCTGTGCGGCGCGCGGCTGACCGACGGCCGGACCGTGGACGTGCGGCTGGACGGCGGGCGTATCGAAGCGGTCGGCACGGCGGGCAGCCTGTCGCCGGCCGGGGCGGGCACGCGGGTCGACCTCGGCGGCTATCTCCTCCTGCCGGCCCCGGCCGAGCCGCACGCCCACGCCGACACCGCGCTCACGGCCGCCACGGACGGCCCGGTCCCGTACGACGCCAAGGAAGTGCAGCGGCGCGCGACGGAGGCGACGCTGCTGCAACTCGGACACGGGGCGACGTCGGTGCGGGCTCACGTGCGCGTGGGCGACGTCCAGGGGCTCGGTGCGCTCGGCGCCGTCCTGCGGGCCGGGCGCGTGCTGCGCGGGCTGGCCGAACTGACCACGGTCGCCGTCCCGCGGGTGCTGACCGGCGTGGCCGGGGCGGACGGGCTCGCGGTGCTGCGGGACGCCGTGAAGATGGGTGCCTCCGTGGTGGGCGGCTGCCCCGACCTGGACCCCGATCCGACCGGTTACGTCGAGGCCGTCCTGGAGGTCGCCTCCGAGTACGGCTGCCCCGTCGACCTGCACACCGACGCCGACGACCCGGGGCGCCTCGCCCGGCTCGCGGCGATGGCGGGCGGCCTGCGCCCCGGCGTGGCGGTCGGCCCCTGCGCGGGCCTGAGCCGGCTGCCGTCCGACGTGGCCTCCCGTACGGCGGACCGGCTCGCGGCGGCGGGCGTGTCGGTGGTGTGCCTCCCGCAGGGCGGCTGCGCCGGCGCCGACCGCCGGGGCGCGGCACCGGTACGGCTGCTGCGGGCGGCCGGGGTCCGCGTCGCCGCCGGAAGCGGCGCCCTGCGGGACGTGTCCAATCCGGTGGGCCGCGGGGACCCGCTGGAGGCGGCGTACCTGCTGGCCTCGCGGGACGGACTGCGGAGCGAGGAGGCCTACGCCGCGGTGAGTTCGTCGGCGCGGGCGGTGCTGGGTCTGCCCGAGGTCCGGGTGGAGGCGGGCTTCCCGGCGGAACTGCTGGCGGTGCGCGGCGACGGGCTGGCGGGCGTGCTGTCGCTGGCGTACAGCCGCGTGGTGGTCCACCGGGGGCGCGTGGTGGCACGGACCAGCGCGGTGCGGGAGTACGGGAACTCGTCGGGGCCGGCGGGGTCGGCGGAGGCGGGGCTGCCGAGACAGGGGCGCGGGGAGTTGTCGTAGCGCGGGAGAGGGCCGGTGAGTGCTCCGTGGCCCCGTGCCAGCCCCGTGCTCCGTGCACCGTGCCCCGTGCCTCGGCGCCCCGTACCCCGTACCCCGTACCCCGTGCCCCGTGCCCGGTGATGGCTTCGTCGGTGGGCGGGGTGAGGCGGAGTCGTACGACGGGCGGGGCGGTGCTGTGCGGGCGTACGGTCGAAGACATGCGCACTGTCATCGCTGGTGGTCATGGTCGGATCGCGCTGCGGCTGGAGCGGCTGCTCGCCGCGCGCGGGGACGAGGTCGCGGGCATCGTCCGCAAGCCGGAACAGGCCGGTGACCTGCGGGAGGCGGGCGCCGACCCGGTCCTGCTCGACCTGGAGTCCGCGTCTGTCGAGGAGGTGGCCGAGCGGCTGCGGGGCGCGGACGCGGCGGTGTTCGCGGCGGGCGCGGGCCCCGGCAGCGGGGCTGCCCGCAAGGACACGGTGGACAAGGGCGCGGCGGTCCTCTTCGCGGACGCGGCGGTCCGGGCGGGCGTACGGCGCCTCGTCGTCGTGTCGTCCATGGGCGCGGACCCGAGGCACGAAGGCGGCGACATCTTCGACGTGTACCTGCGGGCCAAGGGCCAGGCCGACGCGTACGTGCAGGGCCTGGCGGGCCTCGACTGGACGATCCTGCGCCCGGGTGCACTGACGGACGACGCCGGGACCGGTCTCGTCCGGCTGGAGGCGCACACGGGCCGCGGCCCGGTGCCGCGCGACGACGTGGCCGCGGTGCTCGCGGAGCTGGTGGAGTCGTCGTCGACGGCCGGTCTCACGCTGGAACTGGTCGGCGGGTCGACACCGGTGGCGGTGGCGGTGAAGTCGGTGGCGGGCAACTGAGTCCGCGGCGGCCGATGAGCTGACGACTGACCGCTGGGGGCCGGCGGCCAGGTTTGACCGGCGGCGGCCGGCGCCGGCGGCTAGAAGAGGGGCAGTTGGCCGGGGAAGTCCGGTACGGCATAGCCGTCCAACGTGGGTTGTGGTGCCGCCAGTGGGGCCCGCCGCCGGGAGCCGGGGCAGGAGACGAGCTCGCCGTGCTCGCGGGCGCCGGGCGGGTCGTGTCGCGCGAACCGGCCTGCGACGACGGCGATCTCGCGACGGCACTCGGGGCACGGCCTGCGTGGCGTGGACATGGGATCAGTGTGCCCGGCGGCACTGACAATCCCCTACGAAGCAGGGTCGCAGGGTTCGGAGGGCCACTGCGCCACGTCGGCATTGTCGGGGAGACGGAGTCCTGCGTCCGAGGTCCGGGGCGGGTTTTACGCAGCGATGGACAGCCGTCGTTGAATGAGGGCCGGTTCTTCCTGTGACGTCTCGGAGGTTTCCAGGGCAAAGGAAGACTGGGGGTTTTCCTGCACCATGCGCAGCCATTCCCCGACTGTCGCCGTCTGCGGAACGAATACCAGGTTCCTCGGCCCGAGTGACGCCCTGGTCGACAACACCACGGCCATGAACTGCTGATCGCTGTCCGTCACCAGGATGACGTCGTGCGGGAAACTCGATACCCGTTCCATCACGCCGTGTGCGGGCTCATCCTGGTCAGCCACCACCAAGACATGATCGCCACGCTCATCCCTCGTACGGTCGAGCCCGGACAGAAAGCGCGTGAACTCGGGGAGATGGCTTTCCTTCAGCTCCTTCAGAACCCTGTCACGCCCCTCCTGGAAGCCAGTAGTGGCAGCCCAGGTGAAAGACAGCGTGAATGAGTTCGCAAGGGCTACGTCGATTTCCGCCATTTCCTTGCGCGTGGGATAGGCCGCACCGTCATCGAGACCGTGCGCGGCGAGCCACCGATTCACTTCGCTCCACAGCCAGGCCCGGGACCTTCCCACCGTGCCTTCCGGCGCCGGGAACGGGGAACCCTGCACCTTGCGCTCCCCTGCGATCCACTGGCTGACGTTCTGCCGTGAGCGGCCCGTCCGTTCGGCGATCTCGTTCACTCCGACCAGGTCGCGGTCGAGGCGGAGCACCTTCAGTTGCGGGACCGCGGCGCGCGCCGTGGACACGGCACGGAAGGCAGCGTGGACGCCCGATTCCCCAGAACCCGTGATGCTCAGCAGGTCGAGCCCTCCGGCCCGCGCCAGCATGGCATCGCACCTGTCGCGCAGCGCGTCGACCGCGGCCTGGTCGTCCACACTCACGCCGGCGACGACAAAGGTGAAGTCGTAGTCCATGGCTGCCCCCTAGTCCTCGACCACCGTCCCAGACCTGTGGACATTCGTCAACAGGAAAAGCGGGGCAAAAAAGGACAAACTTCTACTACTGCTCGTCTCGAGTCATCCCCGTGAGACTCCGACTCGGCGAGTCGGGCGGCAAAGGGCAACGGGAAGCCAGGCGATCGATCTTGCGCGCGTGGGAGCCCTCGTTCTGCGGAGAACTGAAAACCGGAATGGTCGTGCACTTCGCGTCACAGGGGCAGTAGAGCTTGCCCCAGTGACCGTCCTTGTGGAGCTTCCAGCCGCGCGAGACCCATTTCTCCAGGACTCGCCGCACCTCTTTCTTGGAGTGAACCGAAGGATTCAGCTCCTGACCCACCACGCGGTCACCACGCCTGGCTTCGGCAAGCGGCCTTGAAGCAGTCGGTGCTCGCACAGAAGCCGGCACCGGCATCCCGCGCAGCAATGGCGCAGGGGTAAGCATGTACCACGGGAGTTTGAGCCCCTCCGGTCACAGCCGCGCGGCAATGTACTCCTGCGGCAAGATCGCTGGCAGTCTCGGAGCAGTAACGCTCCGCCGTCAGAACGATACTCCTATCGACGGATATCCGTAGGAACAAGGCCAGTTGACGCCGCAGCCGCTAAGTGCGACCCGTCACGGTCAACTCTCAAGAGGGCTAGTAGGAGGGGCGCGATGCGTGCCGTCGGCGATGCGTGCGGCTGTACCCGGGCCTCACCTACAGTGTGGGTATGTCGGCGCTGGAGTTACTTGGGGCTGTGGGCGGGCTCGTAGGAGCCGTCGGTGGTCCAGCCGGCCTGTGGGCAGCAGTCCAGTTGCACCAGGACAGAGCGCGCAAAGAGCCACAGGAGCAACTCGCGAAGCTGCGAGATCACGCCCTCAAGCTGCGCCGTATCGGTCTGGATGCGGCCGATGACTACCGGAATCGCGCTTGGTGGACGGCATCGAACGGCCTGGAGTCAAGGAACTGCATCAAAGAGTTGCGCCCGTACGTCGCGAGGAAGTGGCCACAGCTCGAGGCCCTTCTCGTGGAGATCTGCACGGCGTACGACCAAGCGTCCACGACATTCCACCCGCCGCGCGCCGATCCCGATGCCCGAGCCCGATCCGCAGCAAGGCAGGCTCGTAACGCCAATATCCTCACCGAGAAGGCGAACGACTTGGCTACCAAGATCCACGATATGAGTTGAGAACGATCTGACTCGCGGACCGTACTGACCGCTTCGCCCCGAAGCGACTGGAGCGGAGCACCACCCGGGGCGGGTGGGCTCCTCACCTGTACTGATGGCCCATCGGGCGCCGCTTGTCCGCCGCTGTTCGTCAGCGTTCTCACGTAGTTGGACACTTACACCGTGAGTCGGCCCACTTCTTCGGGCGCGTGCTCGCCCTCTTCGGGCGAACCCGACAGAGTGAGGCTGGTTTGCGGAATGGGACGGAGACGGCGTCTCCCCGGGGGACGCCTGGGGGACGCGCGCTGATCGGAGCCGGCCACACCCGGGATCAAGTGAGGCAACCCTCGCGTCCGACCATCATGTGGATGTACGCGACGCATACAAGAAGACCCCCTCCGCGCTGCGTTTCCGCAGTTCGGAGGGGGTCTGCCTTCATGTGGCGGCGCCAGGATTCGAACCTGGGAAGGCTGAGCCGGCAGATTTACAGTCTGCTCCCTTTGGCCGCTCGGGCACACCGCCGGGTTTGCTGCCTCTCGAACCGCTTTTCGGCGGTGCTCCGTGGCAACGACGTAAACAATACCCGATCCCGGGGGGTGCTCCGCCACCCGATTGATCGGCGTCCGGGAGGCCGCGGGTGGCTAGTCTTGTGCGGATGCGGCCCGGGTCCCCACCGGGTCCGGCGGCGACCTCACGTACGCCGGCCCGTGCCCGGTACGCACCGATACGCACCCCGATGCAAGGAGCCACAGGACATGGCCGACTCCAGTTTCGACATCGTCTCGAAGGTCGAGCGGCAGGAGGTCGACAACGCCCTCAACCAGGCCGCCAAGGAGATCTCTCAGCGCTACGACTTCAAGGGCGTGGGTGCCTCGATCTCGTGGTCCGGGGAGAAGATCCTCATGGAGGCGAACTCCGAGGACCGGGTGAAGGCTGTCCTCGACGTCTTCCAGTCCAAGCTGGTCAAGCGCGGTATCTCGCTGAAGGCGCTGGACGCCGGTGAGCCCCAGCTCTCCGGCAAGGAGTACAAGATCTTCGCCTCGATCGAGGAGGGCATCTCCCAGGAGAACGCCAAGAAGGTCGCGAAGATCATCCGTGACGAGGGCCCGAAGGGCGTGAAGGCCCAGGTGCAGGGGGATGAGCTGCGGGTCAGTTCCAAGAGCCGTGACGACCTGCAGACCGTCATCTCGCTGCTGAAGGGCAGGGACTTCGACTTCGCGCTGCAGTTCGTGAACTACCGGTAGGTCAGGCAGGGGTGGGCGCTCTCGGGTCCGGTGGTTCCGGCAGTTCCGTGGTGCCCACCCCTTTCCGAACCCCCGCCGGCCGGTTCACCGGCATCCGCGGCCGGCGTCATCTCGCGGTCACGTGGGTTGATGCCCCGTGTCAGTAGGGTTCGTGACATGACTTCCCGGGGGCCTGAGCTGCGGCGGACCCTCGGTGTGACGGACGCCGTGGTCATCGGGCTCGGCTCGATGATCGGTGCCGGGATCTTCGCCGCCCTGGCCCCCGCCGCGCGTGCCGCCCGCTCGGGGCTGTTGCCCGGGCTCGCGGCCGCCGCTGTCGTCGCCTACTGCAACGCCTCCTCTTCGGCGCGGCTCGCCGCGCGGTACCCCGCTTCGGGTGGCACGTATGTGTACGGGCGCGAGCGGCTCGGGGACTTCTGGGGGTACCTGGCCGGCTGGTCGTTCGTCGTCGGGAAGACGGCGTCCTGTGCGGCGATGGCGCTCACCGTCGGCGCGTACGTGTGGCCGGGGCGGGCGCATGCCGTCGCCGTCGCGGCCGTGGTCGCGCTGACCGCGGTGAACTACGGCGGTGTGCAGAGATCCGCGCGGTTGACGCGGGTGATCGTGGCCGTGGTGCTCGTCGTCCTCGGCGCCGTGGTCGTCGTGTGTCTCGGGTCCGCCGAGGCCGGCGCGGGCCGGCTGGAGGTCGGGGCGTCCGAAGGTGTTGGCGGGGTGCTGGAGGCGGGTGGCCTGCTGTTCTTCGCGTTCGCCGGGTACGCGCGGATCGCCACGCTCGGCGAGGAGGTACGGGACCCGGCGCGGACCATTCCGCGCGCCGTGCCGCTCGCCCTGGGCATCACGCTGGCCGTGTACGCGGGCGTGGCGGTGGCCGTGCTGTCCGTGCTGGGGTCCGGTGGACTCGAGGACTCGACCGCTCCGCTGGCCGACGCGGTGAGCGCCGCCGGGGTGTCCGAGCTCGTACCGGTGGTGCGGGTGGGCGCCGTCGTGGCCGCGCTGGGCTCGCTGCTCGCGCTGATCCTGGGTGTCTCGCGTACGACGCTGGCGATGGCCCGGGACCGGCATCTGCCCGCCCCGCTGGCCGCCGTGCATCCGCGGTTCCGGGTGCCGCACCGCGCGGAGCTGGCCGTGGGGGCGGTCGTCGCCGTGCTGGCCGCCACGGTGGATGTGCGCGGCGCGATCGGGTTCTCCTCCTTCGGGGTGCTGGCGTACTACGCGGTGGCAAACGCGTCGGCCTGGACGCTCGATCCGGCGCCGGTGGCTCGCCTGACGCCCGCGGTGGGCCTCGTCGGGTGCGTGGTGCTCGCGTTCGCGCTGCCGGTGACGTCTGTGGCGGTGGGGGCGGGTGTGCTGGCCGTGGGCGCGGTGGCGTACGGCGTCGTACGGCGGTGGAGGGGGAGGGGGCGGCGGTGATGTGTACGCGCGGGTGCAGCCGGCCTCCCGGCTCGATGACGCGCACGCGCGCGTGTGGCTGCGTCCACGGAAAAAAGAGGCCCTTTCGGCCTGTTGTAGACGGGCACGCGTGTGTGGTTGCGTCCGTTGGGGTGAGCACGCGCGCGGCGGCCTCCGTTTTGTGAGCCGCGCGCGTGTGGTGTTGGCCGCCGCCCCGTGTCACCAGGCCGTTCTGGCGAACTGCTGGTCCGTGCGGACGATTTCGCGGCCCAGGGGGGTGAGAGCGACGGGGATCAGCTTGAGATTGGCGATCCCGAACGGGATCCCGATGATCGTGATGCAGAGCAGGACGCCCGTGACGATGTGCGCGAGGGCCAGCCACCAGCCCCCGAGGATCAGCCACAGCACGTTGCCGATGCAGGAGGGCGCGCCCGCGCCGGGGCGCTCGGCGGCCGTGTACCCGAAGGGCCACAGGGCGAAGACCCCGATGCGGAAGGCCGCTATGCCGAACGGGATGCCGATGATCGTGATGCAGAGCAGCACGCCTGCGAAGGCGTAGCCGACGAACAGCCAGAAGCCGCTGAAGACCAGCCAGATGATGTTGAGGATTGTCTTCACCGAGGGCCTGCCATCCTTTCGAGCCGGGCGATGCGCTCGGCCATGGGTGGGTGCGTGGAGAACATCTTCGAGAGCCCCTGTCCGGGACGGAAGGGGTTCGCGATCATCATGTGGCTCGCGGTCTCGATCCGAGGTTCGGGCGGCAGCGGGAGCTGCTTCGTGCCCGCCTCCAGCTTGCGCAGGGCGCGGGCGAGGGCCAGCGGGTCGCCGGTGAGCTGGGAGCCTGACACGTCGGCCTCGTATTCGCGGGAGCGGCTGATCGCGAGTCGGATGAGGGTGGCGGCCAGGGGGCCGAGGATCATAATCAGGAGCATGCCCAGCAGACCCGGGCCGTCATCGTCGTCCGAGCGGCCGATCGGGACGAGCCAGGCGAAGTTGACCAGGAACATGATCACGGAGGCCAGGGCTCCGGCCACCGACGAGATCAGGATGTCGCGGTTGTAGACGTGGCTGAGCTCGTGTCCGATGACGCCGCGCAGCTCGCGCTCGTCCAGCAGGCGGAGGATGCCGTCGGTGCAGCACACCGCGGCGTTGCGCGGGTTGCGGCCCGTGGCGAAGGCGTTGGGTGCCTCTGTCGGGGAGATGTAGAGACGGGGCATGGGCCGGCGGGCCTGCGTGGAGAGCTCGCGGACCATGCGGTAGAGCGCCGGCGCCTCGAATTCGCTGACCGGGCGGGCACGCATCGCGCGGAGCGCCAGCTTGTCGCTGTTCCAGTACGCGTACGCGTTGGTGCCGAGCGCGACGAGGACGGCGACGAGGAGCCCGGCACGGCCGAAGAAGCCGCCGATGACGATGATGAGTGCGGACAGCCCCCCGAGGAGGACTGCGGTCCTGAGCCCGTTGTGCCGGCGGTGCACGGTACGCCCTCCAAGGGTGCGGCAGGGGAACCCTTTACTGGTCGATGCTGCTCTGCCTGTGCTGGCACCACTGGTGTCGTGGTGACACGTCCAGTGGACCCTTCCGTAAAGGTCAACGCCAGGCGGGAGCCACCAGTTCCCTGGTGGCCGCGGGGGCGCGGGGGCGCGGGGGTGGGCCGTCCGGATGAGGCGCGGCACGGCGCGCGCGTGTGGCCGCCGGCAACCCCCGCACGCGTGCCGGCGGGCCGCCCGAGCCGGGTTCCGTGCGCGTCTAGAAGAGGGCGGTGTCCGCGAAGCGCAGGGCCAGCTGGGGTGCGCCCGACAGGGCGATGCCGAGTACGGCGGTCACGGCGAGCGCGGCGGTGAGCGGGGCGGGGACCCGGTGCCGTACGGCCTCGCCCTCGGGGGCGCGGAACAGCAGGGCCGTCCACTGGAGGTAGTAGAAGAGGGCGATCACGACGTTGACGGCCATGACGACGGCGAGCCAGCCGAGGCCCGCGTCGACGGCGGCCGAGAAGACGGCGACCTTCGCGAACAGGCCGATGATGCCCGGCGGGAGGCCTGCGAGGCAGAGCAGGAAGAACGCCAGCAGGAGGGCCGCGACGGGGTTCGTGGCGTAGAGGCCGCGGTAGTCGGTGAGGCGGTTGAGGGCGCGCGTGCGGCCGACCAGGGCGGCCACCGTGAAGGCGCCGAGGTTCACGGCGGCGTACATGAGGGCGTAGGCGACCGTCGAGCCGACCGAGTGCCGGGGGTCGTCGGAGTAGGCGGCCGCGGCGATCGGTACGAGGAGGTAGCCGGCCTGGCCCACGGAGGACCAGGCGAGCAGGCGTACGGCGCTGTACGCGCGCGTGGTCCGCTGGCGCAGCGCGCCCGCGTTGCCGACGGTCATGGTGAGCGCGGCGAGCCCGGCCATGGCCGGGCCCCACACGTCGGCGTACGACGGGAGGGCGACGACGGTGACGAGGATCAGGCCGGTGAAGCCGACCGCCTTGCCGACGACGGACAGGTATGCGGCGATCGGCAGGGGGGCGCCGACGTAGGTGTCGGGCACCCAGAAGTGGAAGGGCACGGCGGCCGTCTTGAAGGCGAAGCCGACGAGGGTGAGGACGACACCGGTCTGGGCGAGGGTGTGGAGCTGGCCGTCCACCTGCTGGACGCGGCGGGCGATCTCGGTGAGGTAGAGGGTGCCGGTGGAGGCGTAGACGAAGCTGATGCCCATGAGGGTGACAGCGGTCGCGGTGACCGAGGACAGGAAGAACTTCAGGGCCGCTTCGGAGGACCTGCGGTCGCCGTGCCGGAGGCCGACGAGGGCGAACGCGGGCAGGGAGGCGACTTCGAGGGCGACGACGAGGGTCGCGAGGTCGCGGGAGGCGGGCAGCAGGGCGGCGCCGGCCGCGCTGGACAGCAGCAGGAACCAGAACTCGCCGGCGGGCAGCCGCCTGGTGTCGTCCTTGAGCGCGGTGACGGACAGCAGGGCGGCGAGCAGCGCGCCGCCGAGGACGAGGAACTGGATGACGAGGGTGAAGTGGTCGGCGGTGTAGCTGCACGCACGTGTGCCGTCGGTGCGGCAGAAGGTGCTGCGGTCGCCGTCCAGGAGGGGCAGCAGGAGGGCCGTGGACGCGGCGAGTCCTGCGACGGCGGTCCAGCCGAGGACGGTCTTGCGGGCCTCGGGCACGAACAGGTCGGCGACGAGGACGGCGAGTCCGACGACCGCGGTGAGGGTGGGCGGCGCGATGGCGAGCCAGTCGACCGACTGGACCACGGAGGCGGCCAGGGACTGGGCCTGTTCCGCGGCGGCCGGGACGGGGGCCTGGGCCAGGGCGCTCATCGGGTGCCTCCTGCGAGGAGCTGCTGTACGGCCGGGTCGGTCAGGCCGAGGAGGGCCCTGGGCCACAGGCCCCCGACGAGGGTGAGGGCGACGAGCGGGGTCCAGGCCGCGAATTCGTAGCCCTGGACGTCGGCGAGCCGCGGCGCGTCCTGCGGGGCGCCCATGCAGACGCGGCGGACCACGACGAGCAGGTACGCGGCCGTCAGCAGCGTGCCGGACGCGGCGATCGCCATGAAGGTGAGGAAGGCCGGGCGGCTGAGGCCGGCGGCGGGGTCGAACGCGCCGAACAGGGCGAGCATCTCGCCCCAGAACCCGGCGAGGCCGGGCAGGCCGAGCGAGGCGACGGCGGCGAAGGCGAGGAGGCCGCCCAGGCGCGGGGCACGGCCGTAGAGCGCGGCGCCGGTCTGTTCGGCAAGGGCGTCGAGGTCGGTGCTGCCGGTGCGGTCCTTCAGGGCGCCGACCAGGAAGAACAGCAGGCCGGTGATGAGGCCGTGGGCGATGTTGGCGAACAGGGCGCCGTTCACGCCGGTGGGTGTCATGGTCGCGATGCCGAGCAGGACGAAGCCCATGTGGCCGACGGAGGAGTACGCGATGAGGCGTTTGAGGTCGCCCTTGGCGCCGCGCCGGGCCAGCGCCAGGCAGGCCAGTGATCCGTAGATGATGCCGACGACGGCGAAGGCGGCGAGGTACGGCGCGAAGGTGCGGAACCCGTCGGGCGCGACCGGAAGCAGGATGCGGACGAAACCGTACGTACCCATCTTCAGCAGGACCCCGGCGAGCAGGACCGAGCCGACGGTGGGGGCGGCGGTGTGCGCGTCGGGTAGCCAGCTGTGCAGCGGCCACATCGGGGTCTTGACGGCGAGCCCGATCCCGATCGCCAGAACGGCGATGACCTGCACGGATGTGGTCAGCGACCGGCCGTTGTCAGTGGCGAGTGCCATCATGTCGAACGTGCCCGCCTGGAGTCCGACGAGGAGCAGGCCGAGCAGCATGACGACCGAGCCGAGCAGCGTGAAGAGGATGAATTTCCAGGCGGCCCGGGCCCGGCCCTCGCCGCCCCAGCGGGCGATGAGGAAGTACATCGGGACGAGGACCGTCTCGAAGGCGAGGAAGAACAGCAGCAGGTCGAGGACGGCGAAGGTGGCGAGGGTGCCGGACTCCAGGACGAGCAGCAGCGCGACGAAGGCCTTCGGGGTCGGGCCCGCGGGCATCGTGAAGTACGAGTAGAGCGCGCAGAGGAAGGTCAGCAGCGCGGTCAGGACCAGAAGGGGGAGGGAAATGCCGTCGACGCCGAGGTGGATGCGCACGTCGAGTGCGGGGATCCAGCTGATGTCCGTGCCGGCCTGCATCTTCGACGGCTGGTCGTGGTCGAAGCCGAGCGCGAGGACGATCGCCGCGAGGAGAACGAGGCCGGTGACGGTGACGCCGTGCCGCAGGACGGCCTGTGCGGGCGACTTCCCCTTCAGTCCGGGCGGGGCGGGCAGCAGAGCGGCGACGGCCCCGAGAAGCGGGCCGACGACGAGGAACACGAGAAGGAACTGCATCACGGACTCGTTGATATCGATCACGCCTGCTCACGCTCCCGTGGCGACAAGGACGGCGGCGACCGCGAGGACGACGGTGCCGGCGAGCAGCACGCTCACATAGGTCTGCACATTGCCGGTCTGGGCCCGCCGCACGGCGGCGCCGAGCCAGCGGGGCAGGGCGCCCGCGCCGTGTACGTAGGTGTCGACGACCTCCCGGTCGAGGAACCGTACGAGGCCGGCGGCGCCGCGCACCGGGCGGACGAACAGCGCCGAGTACGCGGCGTCCAGGTGGAAGCCGGCGGCGGCGTGCCGGTGCAGCGGGCCGAGCAGCAGCCGTCCCGGGTCGGCCGGGTCGGGTGCGGACGCCACATCGCCGTAGGCGGGGGTGTGGCCGGCGATGGCCTCGGCCTCCACCTGGGCGGCGTCGCCCCGCGGGCCTCCGTCGGCACCGGGCCGGTCGGGGTGTGCGGTGACGGCGCCCAGCGGGACGCGGGCGGCGAGTGCGGTGGTGTGCCGCCAGGCCGCGTAGGTGACGAGTCCGCCGGTGAGGGCCACGCCCGTGCCGAGCACGGAGGTGGTGAGGGCCGGGGCCAGGTCGGCGCCGTCGAACCAGTCGGGCAGCAGGCGGAACGCCAGCCCGCCGAAGGCGAGGGACGGTACGGCCAGCACCCACAGCACCGTCGTCATCGCCAGCGGCTGCCTGCCGTGGTCGGGGGCGTCGGCACCCCGGCCGCGGAAGGCCAGCAGCCACAGGCGGGTGGCGTAGGCGGCGGTGAGGAGGGCCGTGACCAGGCCGGCGACGAGGACGGTCCAGCCCGCGGCGCCGGGGGCGTACTCGGTGTGGCCGGTGGAGACGTGCTCGGCGGCGCGGAGCACGGACTCCTTCGAGAAGAAGCCGCTGAACGGCGGGATCGCGGCGAGCGCGAGCAGCGCCACGGTCATCGTCCAGTAGGCGTCCGGGACGCGGGCGCGCAGGTTCCGCATGCGGGACATGGCAGCCAGCGAGTTGGTCCCGGCGGCGTGGATGACCGCGCCGGCTGCGAGGAACAGCAGCGCCTTGAAGGCGCCGTGGGACAGGAGGTGGAAGACGGCGGCACCGCGGTCGCCGACGGCGAGGGCGCCGGTCATGTAGCCGAGCTGGCCGATCGTCGAGTAGGCGAGGACGCGCTTGATGTCGTCCTGGGCGAGCGCGGCGAGTGCCGAGCCGGCCATCGTGACGGCGGCCATGACGGCCAGGACCAGCATCGCGGCCCGGGAGGCCTCGAAGAGCGGGAGGAGACGGGCGACGAAGTAGACACCGGCGGCGACCATCGTCGCGGCGTGGATCAGGGCGGAGACGGGGGTGGGGCCCGCCATCGCGTCGGGCAGCCAGGTGTGCAGCGGGAACTGCGCCGACTTGCCCGCCACACCGGCCAGCAACAGCAGGGCGATCAGCGTCGGGTGGTCGAGTCCGCCGCTCGCGACGGCGCCGAGGACCTTGGTGACGCGGAACGATCCGGCATCGCCGGCCAGGGCGAACAGACCGATGAGGAAGGGGACGTCACCGAGCTTGGTCACCAGGAAGGCCTTCAGCGAGGCGGCGCGCGCCTCGGGGGTCTCCCAGTAGTGGCCGACCAGGAAGTACGAGCAGATGCCCATGATCTCCCAGCCGACCAGCAGCACCATCAGGTCACCGGAGTAGACGACGAGCAGCATCGCGGAGGTGAACAAGGAGACGAGCGCGGCGTACGAGGGGTAGCGGGGGTCGTCGCGGAGGTAGCCCGTGGAGTAGATCTGCACGCAGGTGGCGACCAGGCCGACCAGGACGGCGACCAGGGCGGCGAAGCCGTCGATGTGCAGGGCGAGGTCGACGGGGACGGAGCCGGTGGGTGTGAGCTCGGTGGCGGCGTCGACGGCAGCGCCGCCGTCCTGGCGTACGGCGACCAGCGCGGCGAGCACCAGGGCGGCGAACGTCGGCAGGACGGCGAGCGGGCGGACGAAGCCGGGCGCGGTGCGGCCCAGCAGCAGCCCGGCGGCGGCCCCGAGGAACGGCAGGAGGGGGACGAGTACGGCGAGAGTGGTGGTGGTCACGCGGTGGCCTCGGCCTTCCCGGCCCGGCCGGCCGTGAGGGCGTCGCTGTCGGGGCGGTCGGCATCGTCGACGCCGGGATCGGTGTCGGTGTCGTGGGACTCGGACGTGTCGCGGAGCTTGTCGATGTCCGCGGTGCCGCGGTTGCGGTGGACGGCGAGCACGATCGCCAGTCCGATGCCGATCTCGGCGGCGGCGATGGCGATGGTGAACAGGGTCAGGGCCTGTCCGGAGTGCAGGGTCTCCTCGGCGGTCCTGCTGAGCCAGACGTCGAAGGCGACCAGGTTGAGGTTGACGGCGTTGAGCATCAGCTCCACCGACATCAGGACCAGGATCGCGTTGCGGCGGGCGAGGACGCCGTACAGACCGGTGGAGAACAGGAGGGCCGACAGCACGGCGGGATAGGCGAGGTGCATCAGCGGGCCCCTTCGTCGTCACTGGGGGTGCCCGGGGTGGTCTGGGGGCCGGGGGTGGCTTGCGTTGCCTGTGTGGCTTGCGCGGCCTGCGTTGGTGTGGCTTGCGCGGCCTGCGCGCGTTGGGCTGCGCCGGTGCCCGGAATGGCCTGGCCGGCCGGGCTGCCCGGAGTGGCCGGGACAGCCGGGGTGCCTTGGGCGCCCGGGGTGCCCGGGGTGGTCGCGGCGGCCTGTCCGGTCTGGTTGGCCCGGGCCTCGGCCCTGGTCTTGCGGGAGAGGACGATCGCGCCGACCAGAGCGGCGAGGAGGAGCACGGAGAGGGCTTCGAAGGGGAGGACCCAGTGCTGGAAGAGGCTTTCGCCGGTGACGCGGGTGGTGCCCGCGGGCTCGCCGTCCAGGTCGATCCAGGTGGTGCGGAAGGCGTCGGCGACGACCCACACCAGGGCGGCCCCGGCGGCGACGGCGACGGTGAGGGCGGTCCAGCGGTTGCCGGAGTCGGCGTCCGGGGAGTGGCCGATGGGCGCCCGGGTCAGCATGAGGCCGAACAGGAGGAGGACGACGACGGAACCGACGTAGATAAGGACCTGAACCCAGGCGATGAACTCGGCGGTGAGCAGGAGGTATTCGACGGCGAGGCCGCCGAGGGCGACCACCAGCCACAGGGCGGCGTGCACGAGCCGGCGCGTGGTGACGGTGACGGCCGCCGCGCCGAGGGTGACCAGGCCGACGAGGAGGAAGGCTATCTCGACGCCGGTCGGGGAGAGGAAGCCGTGCGTGTCCGCGGCGAGGGTCACGACGGGTCCTCCTTCGGTTCGGCCTCGGCCGCCGCGAGTTTCTCGGCGGTCTTGCGGGCGGCGGCGATCTCCTTGGGCTCCTCGGCGCCGGGGTCGAGGGCGGGCGGGGCCGGCACGGTCCACATCCACTCGCGGAGCTTGTCGCGTTCGTGGGTGAGTTCGCGGATGTCGGTCTCGGCGTACTCGAACTCCGGGGACCAGAACAGTGCGTCGAAAGGACACACATCGATGCAGATACCGCAGTACATGCAGAGGGAGAAGTCGATGGCGAAGCGGTCGAGGACGTTGCGGCTGCGGTCGCGCCCGCCCGGGGTGGCCGCCGGGATCGTCTCCTTGTGGGAGTCGATGTAGATGCACCAGTCGGGGCACTCGCGGGCGCACAGCATGCAGACCGTGCAGTTCTCCTCGAACAGTCCGATCACGCCGCGGCTGCGGGGCGGGAGGTCGGGCTGGACGTCGGGGTACTGCTGGGTGACGGACTTCCTCGTCATCGTGCGCAGGGTGACGGCCAGGCCCTTGGCCAGGCCGCTGCCAGGGATGGGGGCCATGGTTACGCGATCACCACCTTGACGATGCCGGTGAGGGCGATCTGGGCGAGGGAGAGGGGGACGAGGAGGGTCCAGGAAAGCTTCTGGAGCTGGTCCTCGCGCAGGCGGGGGTAGGTGACGCGCAGCCAGATCACGACGAAGGCGAGGACGGCCGCCTTCAGCAGGGTCCACACCCAGCCGAGGCCGTCGGCACCCCACGGGCCGTGCCAGCCGCCCAGGAAGAGGACGGTGGTCAGGCCGCACAGGACGACGATTCCCGCGTACTCGGCGAGGAGGAAGAGCGCGAAACGCAGCCCCGTGTACTCGGTGTACGCGCCGAAGATGATCTCCGAGTCGGCGACGGGCATGTCGAACGGGGGGCGCTGGAGTTCGGCCAGGCCGGCGACGAAGAAGACGATCGCGCCGACGATCTGCCAGGGCAGCCACCACCACGCGAAGGCGTCGAGGATGCCGACGAGGGAGACCGTGCCGGCCGCCATCGCGACGGAGGCGGCGGTGAGCAGCATGGGGAGCTCGTACGCGAGGAGCTGTGCGGCGGTGCGGAGGCCGCCGAGGAGGGAGAACTTGTTGGCGGACGCCCAGCCCGCCATGAGCGAGCCGAGGACGCCCACGCCCATGACCGCCAGGACGAAGAAAATGCCCGCGTCGACGACCTCTCCGACGGCGCCCTCGCCGGGGCCGACGGGAATGGCGAGCAGGACCAGGAGGTACGGGAGGAGGGCGACGGCAGGGGCGAGCTGGAAGATACGGCGGTCCGCGCCCGCCGGGACGATGTCCTCCTTCTGCGCGAACTTCACCCCGTCGGCGACGAGTTGGGCCCAGCCGTGGAAGCCGCCCGCGTACATGGGGCCGAGGCGGCCCTGCATGTGCGCCATCACCTTGTGCTCGGTCTGGCCGACGAGCAGGGGGAAGACGAGGAAGACGGCGAAGACCACGAGGAGTCGCAGGGCGACATCGAAAGCGTCGTTCACTGCGTGCCTCCCGGGGTGGTGTCGTCGGGGGAAGCCTGTTCGGGGGCGGTGTCTTCCGGAGACGTGCCTTCCGAGGGCGCGGCTTCCGAAGGCGCGTCTTCCGGGGGCGCGTCTTCCGAAGGCACGTCTTCCGAAGGCGCCACTTTTGAAGGCGCCACTTTTGAAGTGGTAGCGGGGGTGTCGGCGGGGGTGTCGTGTGGTTCGGGCCGCGATGACCGGTCGGGCTGGGCCGGCCGCGACGACCGGTCCGGCTGCATCTTCGGTGCGGACGCGGGCGCGGGCGCGGACTTCGTCACCGCATCCGTCGGCCCGGCCACCGGCTCGTCCGTAGGCCCGGCCACCCGTTCGGCCACCCGTTCGGCCATCGGCTCCGCCATCGGCTCGTCCGTCGACTCCGCCGTCAGTTCGGCTCCCCGCTCGGTTTCCGGCCCCTCCTCGAACGTCGGGCGGGCGTGGTGCCACGGGGCGTCGGAGCTGCGCCGGGGTGCCTGGGGGGCCCGGGGTTCGGCGGGCGGCGCGACGGCGGCGGGGTTCGGGCCCGCACCGCCCGTGCCGGTGTCCGGGCCCGGATCCGCGCTCGCATCCGCGCTCGCATCCGGGCCTGTGCCCGTATCCGTGCGCTGGGACGCCGAGCCCTGGCTCGCGCTGCGGGTGCGGCCCGGGCCGGCCGGCGGTGCCTGAGCGTCCTGCGGCTCCTGCACCCCCTGCGCCTTCTGCGGCGCCCGGGGGTCCCTGGGCTCCCGTGCCGTCTGGCTCGCCGAGCCCTCTGATGCCGTGCGCGTACGGCGCGGGCGAGGGGGCGGGGTCTCCGTGACCGCGGTTTCGGGGGTCTGGCTCGCCGAGCCCTCGCCCGCGGTTCGGGTGCGGCGTACCGGACGTTCGCCTGCCGGGCCCGGGGCGCCGGCGCCACGGGCGGGGCGGACCGCGCCGCGGGCGGGGCGGGTCGGGGCCGGGGGGAGCTGGCCCTTCAGGGGACCCCATTCGTTCGGGTCGGGGACGCCCGGCGGAAGCATCTGGCGGCGTTTCGGGCCGCCGTGTTCGGATTCGCCGGGCTCCTTCGCGCCGGGCCAGGCCTTGGCGACGCGGGCTGCCAGGACGAAGTCCTTGCGCAGGGGGTGGCCTTCGAAGCCGTCGGGGAGGAGCAGGTGGTCCAGGGCGGGGTGGCCTTCGAAGGTGACGCCGAACATCTCGTGCGTCTCGCGCTCGTGCCAGGCGGCGCCCGCGTACACGCCGTGGGCGGTCGGCAGGGTCGGTGCCTCGTGCGGGACGGTCGTACGGAGGAGCAGGCGTCGTACCGGGGAGAGGGCCACGACGTGGGCCGCGACGCGGAAACCGGTGCCGGGTTCGTCGACCGCGCTGAGCCAGTCGAAGTAGGTGCAGCCGAGGCGGTCGCGCGCGGTCTCCAGGGCGGCGATCCACGCGGCCGGGGGGACGTCGACGGTCAGGACCTCGTACGCCTCCTCGGCCGTGGCGTCGGGGCCGAAGAGGTCCTCGGTGTCGGCGGGCAGCCAGCCGACTGTCGTCATCGGCCCTCCTCCCCGGCCGGGTCGTTCTTCCCCGGGGCGGTCTTCGTCTCGCCCATGGCGGCGTCCCCGTCGCCCCTGACCTCGGCGCTCTCCCCCGAGCCGGTGGCGTTCTCCCCGATGGCCCCGGCGCTCTTGCCGGTGGGCGTGCTCGGCGGCTTCACCAGGTCGCTCGTGAGGGCGGCGGTCGACGGGCGGGGGGTCGACGGGTGAGGGGTCGACGGACCAGTGGCGGACGGGCCAGGGGTGGACGGGCGGGGCGTCGTCGGGCCGTAGCGCTCGCTCAGTGACTCGCGCGCGATCTTCTCCTGGAGCTTGAGGATTCCCTGGAGGAGCGCCTCGGGGCGTGGCGGGCAGCCGGGGACGTAGACGTCCACGGGGATGATCTGGTCGACGCCCTTGGTCACGGAGTAGGAGTCCCAGTAGGGGCCGCCGCAGTTGGAGCAGGCGCCGAAGGAGATGACGTATTTCGGTTCGGGCATCTGCTCGTAGAGGCGCTTCACGGCCGGTGCCATCTTGTCCGTGACCGTGCCGGAGACGACCATCAGGTCGGCCTGGCGGGGGCCGGGTGCGAAGGGGATCACGCCGAGCCGGATGAAGTCGTGGCGGGCCATCGACGCGGCGATGAACTCGATGGCGCAGCAGGCGAGGCCGAAGTTGAAGACCCAGAGCGAGTAGCGGCGTCCCCAGTTGAGGACGACCTTCATCGGCTCGGGGGCGAGGCGCGCGAGGGCGCCCAGCCTCTTCGGCTCGGGCAGCGCGACGGGCACGGAGGGGACGGCGGGCGGGGAGGAGCCGGAGGGCACGGAGGGCTCCGCGTTCACGTCCATGTCAGGACGCCCTTCTTGTATGCGTACAGCAGGCCCACGGCGAGGAAGCCGAGGAAGATGAACATCTCCACGAGGGTCGTCGCGCCGTAGCCGTCGGCGGCGAACACGGTCGCCCAGGGGAACAGGAAGATCGAGTCGACCGCGAAGATCACGTAGAGGAAGGCGTAGACGTAGTAGCGGACCTGGGTGTGGGCCCAGCCCTCGCCGACGGGGTCGACGCCGCACTCGTACGTCAGGAGTTTCTCGGGGGTCGGGACGACGGGGCGCAGCAGGCGTCCGGCGCCGAAGGCGACGGCGACGAACAGCACGCCGATGACCGCGAGCAGCCCTACCACCGAGTAGGACCGGAAGTAGTCCGACGGGAAGTAGTCCGCCGCGACGGAGGTCATGGCCCCGCGCTCCCTTCGCTTCCTGTCCCGAGCGGCCGTGTGGGCCGGCCGCTCCCGCGCGCCTGTGAAGGCCGTTGTCGGACGATCTGTACGCTCGTGAGTCTAGGCCCTGCTAAGGGGACGGTAAGAAGGCCGTGGGTCCCCCGGGGCGGGAGGCGGGGCAGCGCGGGGTGGGGTTTTCCCCCGGGCGGGTCGCCGGTGCACCTCATGGCGCGGGCGGCCGGGGCCGGGCAGGCTTGCCGCCATGACCGAACGCTTCCCGTCTCCGAGCCCGGCCGGCCCGGCCAGAGGCGGCACCACCGCTCCACTTCCGGGCGGCACCACCGCTTCGTTTCCGGGCGGCACCACCGCTCCACTTCCGAGCGGCACCACCACCCCGCCGCCGGGTGTCACCGCCGCTTCGTTCCCCGGTGGCGCCGCCGCTCCCCTTCCGCCGGCGCGTTTCGCCTACGACCGGCACACCTGGAAGGAGATCGCGCATCTCCTGGCGAACCTGCCGATGGCGCTGCTGGGCTTCGTCTACGTCATGACGGTGCTGTTCACCAGTTTCTGGCTGACCGTCACGGTGATCGGGTTCCCGATGCTGGCGCTCGGTCTGCTGGGGGCGCGGCAGATCGGGAAGCTGGAGCGGGCGCGGGCCAGAGCGTTGCTCGGGGTGCGGGTGGACGAGCCGAGCCCGCTGCCGTTGCGCAGCCGCGGCAGGAACAACGGCGGCTTCTTCGCGCATCTGTGGATGGCGCTGAAGGACCCGGTGGGCTGGCGCACGGTGCTGTACGAGTTCATCCGGCTGCCGTGGGGGGTGCTCACCTTCACGATCACGCTGGTGTCGCTGTTCGTGCTGTGGCCGGTGCTGCCGTTCGTCGCGCGGGGTCTGACCACCGTGGACCGGGCCATGGTGCGCGGTCTGCTGTCGCCGTCGGACGAGCTGGAACGCCGTATCGCGGAGCTGGAGTCGGACCGTGGGCTCGTGGTGGACACGGCCGCCGCGGACCTCAGGCGCATCGAGCGTGATCTGCACGACGGGGCGCAGGCCCGGCTGGTGAACCTGGCGATGGGGCTCGGCCTGGCCAAGGAGAAGTTGCTGGAGGGCCAGGCCGACGAGCACGTGGCGGCGATGGTGGAGGAGGCGCACGGCGAGGTGAAGCTGGCGCTTCAGGAGCTGCGCGATCTGGCCCGCGGCATCCATCCGGCCGTACTGACGGACCGCGGGCTCGACGCGGCGCTGTCGTCGGTGGCGTCGCGTTGCACGGTGCCGGTGAAGGTGACGACGGATCTGCCCGCCCGGCCGGTCGCTGCCATCGAGGGCATCGCCTACTTCACCGTCTCCGAGCTGCTGCAGAACGTCAGCAAGCACAGCGGGGCGCGGTCGGCGTCGGTCGACGTGTGGCGTGCGGACGACAGGCTGCTCATCCAGGTACGGGACGACGGGCGCGGGGGCGCGCGGCTGGACGGCGGTACGGGGATGCGCGGGCTCGCGGACCGGCTGGGCGCGGTGGACGGCCTGTTCGTCGTCGACTCCCCGGAGGGCGGACCGACGACCGTCACGGCGGAACTGCCGTGGCGGGACCGGGGCCGGGACCGCGACCGGACGCACGGCCGGGGATAGGCGGCACGGCGGGCGGGCGGTCCACCCGGAGGGCCGGGAGCGGAGACGGGGAGGCCGGGGCCCGGCGGGACACCAGGACGGCCAGGGTGGGGAAAACCCCCCTCCCGAGACGCCGACGGACTCCATGGCCCGGCCGACCTGCGGCGGAGCAGGCTGGTGGTACGGCACCGGACGAGGAGAAACGGACGACACCGATGGCCACGGAGTACGAGTACGGGCACGAGTACGGGCACGGGCACGGATACAGGCAGGGCCACGGTCCGGGACACGGGCCCGGCGGCTCCGGCGGCTCCGGCGCTTCCGGAGGCTACGGCGCTTCGGGTGGGCCCGGCGGCTACGGCGCTTCGGGTGGGCCCGGCGGCTACGGCGCTTCGGGTGGGCCCGGCGGCTACGGCGGTTCGGGTGGGCCCGGAGGTTTCGGTGGTTCCGCGTTCCCGGTGGGCGGGAGTGAGCGGCGGCACCGGCTGCCGGCCGGTCTGCGGGCACCGTTCGAGGGGCGCTACTGGCGGGAGTTCGGCTACGTCCTGCTGAACCTGCCGATGGGTGTGCTGCTGTTCGTGTACGCGGTCACGATGGTGTCGCTGGGCGCGGGTCTGCTGGTGACGTTCCTCGGGATTCCGGTGCTGGCCGCCGCGCTGGCCGGCTGCCGGGGCCTCGGCGCGGTGGAGCGGGCGCGGGCGCGCGGGCTGCTGGGCCTGGACGTGGGGGAACCGGAACCGCTGCGGATCCGCAAGCCGGGCATGATGGCGTGGATCGGGGCCGTGCTGAAGAGCGGCACGTCGTGGCGGGCGGTGCTGTACGCGCTGCTGCACTTTCCGTGGGCGGTGTTCTCCTTCTCCGTCGCCCTGGCCTTCTGGACGTACGGCTGGGCACTGCTGACGTACCCGCTGTGGTTCTGGGTGCTCCCGGCGTGGGCGGGGCAGGGCGGTCTTCAGCTGTACGGGGACGAGTCGCACCACGTGTACCTGGACAACCCGTTCGAGATCACGATGACGGGTCTGGTCGGGCTGCTGTTCACGCTGGCCACGCCGTGGATCGTGCGGGCGCTGACGATGGTGGACCGGGTGATGGTGCACGGACTGCTCGGGCCGTCGCGGCTGGCGACGCGGGTCGTGGAGCTGGAGTCGGACCGGGGCGTCGTGGTCGACACGGCCGCCGCCGATCTCCGGCGCATCGAGCGTGATCTGCACGACGGGGCGCAGGCCCGGCTGGTGACGCTGGCGATGGATCTGGGGCTGGCGAGGGAGAAGCTGCGCGAGGACCCGCAGGCGGCGGCGCGGATGGTCGACGAGGCGCACGGAGAGGTGAAGACGGCGCTTCAGGAGCTGCGCGATCTCGCGCGGGGCATCCACCCGGCGGTGCTGACGGACCGCGGACTGGACGCGGCGCTGTCGGCGGTGGCGTCGCGCTGCGCGGTGCCGGTGCGGGTCGAGGTGGATCTGCGGGAGCGGCCGGCGCAGGCGATCGAGGGGATCGCGTACTTCACCGTCTCCGAGCTGCTGCAGAACATCAGCAAGCACGCGCGGGCGACCTCGGCCGTGGTGGAGGTGTGGCGCGTGGAGAACCGGCTGATGCTCCAGGTCATGGACGACGGGGTGGGCGGCGCGGACGCGACCGGCGGCTCGGGCCTGGCCGGGCTCGCGGAACGGCTGGACGCGGTGGACGGCATCCTGGTGGTGGACTCCCCGGCCGGCGGCCCGACCCGGGTGACGGCCGAACTTCCGTGGCGGGGCTGACGGCCGACCTGCCGAGACGGCGGACCCGACGGCGGGAGGCCGGACGTCCGGAGCCTGGACGGCGGGACCGGCGGGACGGCTGGACGGCGGGACCGACTGCACGGCTGGACCGGCGAGACGGCTGGACGGCTGGACGGCACGACGGCACGACGGCACGTGAGGGAGCAGCCCGCCCCCCAATCCCCCCGCGAAGCCGCATCCGCCCCGCATTGCTGAAATGCTGGGCCTGTCGCAGGCCCGCCATGGGGTGGGCCGTCGGGCAGGGGGGCCGGAGGACGTGGAGGACAGGGTGCGCGTGGTCATCGCCGAGGACTCGGTGCTGCTGAGGGAGGGGCTGACCCGGCTGTTGACCGACCGCGGGCACGACGTCGTGGCCGGCGTCGGTGACGGGGACGCGCTGATCAAGACCATCACGGAGCTCGACGACCGGGGCGAACTGCCCGACGTCGTGGTCGCCGACGTGCGGATGCCGCCGACGCACACCGACGAGGGCGTCCGGGCCGCGGTGCAGCTGCGCAAGGCGCACCCGGGTCTCGGGGTGCTCGTCCTGTCGCAGTACGTGGAGGAGCGCTACGCCACGGAACTGCTGGCCGGGTCCAGCCGCGGCGTCGGCTATCTGCTCAAGGACCGGGTGGCCGACGTACGCGAGTTCGTGGACGCGGTGGTGCGGGTGGCCCGGGGCGGTACGGCCCTGGACCCGGAGGTCGTGGCGCAGTTGCTGGGCCGCAGCCGGAAGCAGGACGTGCTCGCGGGGCTCACTCCGCGGGAGCGCGAGGTGCTGGGTCTGATGGCCGAGGGCCGGACGAACTCGGCGGTCGCGCGGCAACTGGTGGTCAGCGACGGGGCGGTCGAGAAGCACGTCAGCAACATCTTCCTCAAGCTGGGGCTGGCCCCGAGCGACGGCGACCACCGCCGGGTGCTGGCCGTCCTCACGTATCTCAACTCCTGAACACCGGCATCCCCATGCCTCCGCACTCCCGGAAAACCGGCACTCCCGCGGCTCCCGCACCCTGAGAACCGCGCGCCGGGGGCGGCCGCGGCCCCTCCGAGGTGGCGCCGGGCCTCCACGCTCGTGTGGGCCGGTACTCCCGACGGCGCAGTGAGCCGCCCGGTTGGCGTGTCCATCATCACGTCCATCATGCGAATGTTGAGCCGAGTCCGAGGCCCGCGGACGTAGGGTTGACCCGGGTGGGCCTGCGGGAAGGCCCGCCGCGGACAGCCGTCCACCAGGGAGGTCCAGTTCAGTGACCAGCCAGGTCAGTAGCCCAGCGGAACAGGCCGATGGAGCCGTCGTGGGAGAGCAGCACACATCAGCCGCGACGAAGGACGTCCGTCGGCTGGACCGGGTGATCATCCGCTTCGCGGGGGATTCGGGCGATGGTATGCAGCTCACCGGTGACCGTTTCACGTCGGAGACGGCGTCGTTCGGGAATGATTTGTCGACG